>NZ_JAGGQX010000001.1:0-120628 GCF_018613095.1 Bacillus sp. ISL-75 | reverse complement strand
GTTACGTTGGCTTAGTTTCTTAGTTAAAACTAAAAGTTTTGTTTGTTTGCACGATTTTGTTTGTTTAGTTTTCAAAGAACAAATCTATTATTCTTGTTTATCATCCAATCAAGTGATTAGCGACTCTTATTATTCTAGCATAACACTTTTTTAATGTCAACTTCATTCGAAATAATTTCTTACATCTCTTAAACTAGTTATTCCGTAGCAGCGACAATGAATATCATACTACCCCATCACTAATTCGTCAACCATTTCTTTTCGATTTTTTATAAATAGGCTGTGTTAAACTTGGATGTTGATTTCCGCATCAGGCGCTTCGCTTTCCGCGGGCGGTCCGGGGGCCTCCTCGGCGCTATGCGCCTGCGGGGTCTCCCCTGCCCCGTCCTCCCGCAGGAGTCTTCGCGCCTTCCGCTCCAATCAACATGTGCCAAAATCAACAATGATCTTTAACATAGCCATAAATTAAATAGCACTTTGTAATGGGAAAATCAGAAAAGATTATTGAATAGGTTTAGATAACAATTAATAGGAAAAAATACTTAGTATTCCGTTCTTATCATAAAGGAGATGACTATAAATGATTATGAAAAAAGACGATGAAAGTGGATTGGTTACTCCTGTGGAACAAGAGCAAAATCAATCGGTTTTGGATGAGAAATTGCCTGAATTTGATGTGATTGGAACCGCACTTAACGATGTTTAATTCGAAAACCCTTTGCAAAAGGAGAAATGCTCTCATTATGCAAAGGGTTTTTTACCTTTTTATTGCTCTTAAAATGATAGCTTCCCCGACGAAAGAGATAATTTGATTATCTATTATGATAATTTTAAATTTCTCTTTTACTTTCGGGGATGCACTAAGAATGAATTGAGTTAATTTATCCTTTTCATCTTCAGGTAAGTTCATGCGATTACACCATGGTTCGTAATGGAAGGTTTTTTCAAAGCGGTGCCATTCAAAAATTTCAAAACCAGAAATTTCAAGCATCCGGAGCCATTCACTCTTCTTCCAAGCCCGGAAATGACTGTAATCCCGCCATTTTTCGATGGTATTATAAAATAGATCATAGTCCTCTTCTTCTGGAACGACATTATCATCAAGTAAAAACTGACCTGATGGCTTGAGAACGCGGTGGACTTCATCAACAAACTTATTTACATTTGGAAAATGATGTGGAGCAATCCGGCAAGTTACAATATCAAATACTCCCTCAGAAAAGGGAAGAACTTCTGCATCCCCTATGATAAACTCGACATTTTGATGTCCATTACCTATGATATATTTTTGAGCTGCGGCTAACATTTCTGGTGTCAAATCTAATGCCGTTACTTTTTTTACACAAGATGCAAAAGCATTGGCAGCATGGCCGCCGCCCGTGGCAACATCCAATAATTCTTCTTCACCGGTCGTCATCGCCATTTCTAAAAGCTTTTGTAAGTCATTGCCATCATTGTGGATAGCACTACTAACATAGGAATCTGCACTTTTTCCAAACTGTTGTTGTACATCCTTTTTGATATCCATGTCATTTCCCCCTCCGTGACTTCTATTTAATAACTATAAAGCAGTTACTTCATAAAGAAAATGACAGGTATTTTATGTTTTACAATAAGAAAAACTAATCGGATTTATCAATCCATTTCAAGAATTACCGGGCAGTGGTCACTCCCCATCACATTGCAATGAATATCCACATTCTTGAGTCGTTCCCGCAATCTTTCAGAAACAATAAAGTAATCAATCCGCCAGCCAATATTTTTTTCCCTGACTTTTGCCATGTAGGACCACCAGGTATAAGCACCTTCCTGCTCCGGATTAAAATGACGATAGCTGTCAACAAAGCCTTCAGCAAGTAAAGAGGTCATTTTCCCACGTTCTTCTTCCGTAAACCCGGAATTCCCATTATTAGATTTTGGATTTCGCAAGTCAATTTCCTGATGGGCGACATTCAAATCCCCGCATAAGACAACGGGTTTCAGTTCATCTAATTCTTTCAAATGCAGTAGGATCCGATCCTCCCAGTCCAAACGGTAGTTGATTCTCGCTAAATCTCTTTGTGAATTAGGGGTATAGACATTAACTAAGAAAAAGTCGTCAAACTCTAATGTAAGAATTCGTCCTTCCCCTTCAGTCTCATCCGTTCCTACCCCATATCGAACAGAAAGCGGTTTGTTCTTAGTAAACACCGCTGTACCGGAGTAGCCTTTCTTGATTGCATAATTCCAGTATTGGTGATATCCAGCCAACTCAAGACTAATTTGCCCTTCTTGCAGTTTTGTTTCCTGCACACAAAAAATGTCTGCATCCACTTCATCAAAATAATCCAAAAAACCTTTTTTAACGCACGCCCTAAGGCCATTAACATTCCAAGATACTAGTTTCATGTTAACTATTCCTTCTCCCTTGCTAACTTGTTATTTATTAGTGTTTGATAGGAGACATTTTATCAGTTAAGGAGGATTTGGGAAAGAAATTTGAAAAACCCCTCATAAGATGGATTATTAGTCCAACTTATGCGGGGTCACTTCACTCAGCTGCCTTTTTATATGGTATAAAATACTTTTCAGGTAATTTGCCGGAAAACAGCTTGGAAACAGAGACTATTTTTATTTTTCGTTTATTAAATTCGTCCATCGACTGAAAGACACCAATCGAACATACTTTTCCGGTTATACCTACATGCCCAATAGCAATACCTATACCTTTTATTTCAGTAACCTTCGCTAGTCTAATCATTTGTTTTCGAACATGCACTGAGGAGGATATGTCGTCTAAAAATACATCTCTTTTAAGGATGGGTACACCCAGCTCTTTGGCTATTTCGGGAAATTTCGTATTTGGACTAGTGGCACTATCGATAATAAATAATCTTCTTTCCTTAGCAACCTCAACAATTGCACGAACTATTTCTTTATTTTCAACCGCAAGTGAGCCCATATGGTTATTGATGCCTACAGCATATGGAACATCTTTTATCGCGTCCTCTACAATTTGTCTTACTTCGCCTGGTGAAAGGTCATTCGTAATTGGCCTTGGCCCCAGCCAAGATCTTTTTCCTCTTTTCGGTTCCATGGATAAATGAATCATTACTTCGATGCCATATTTATGGGCCCATTCCGCATGTTCTTTCGAGTGTTCTGTAAACGGCATGACTGCAGCCGTAATCGGAATTTCCCCTTCAAGGAAGTCACGCACTCCACCTGTTCCACCGCCGAAATCATCAATGATAATCGCGGCCTTAAGTTCTTTGGGTTCATTTTTTTCGGCCGATGTCGGTTGTTGAAATGTAAATACCATGAATGGAATAAGCATATAAATATACTTTTTCATAAATGCCCCCCAACTTTGATTTTAGAGGTTAATTTGCCCTAATTGATCATAAATTAGACAAAAAAAAAGAGAGCTGCAAGAGCCCTCCTGAGTTATCTATTCTTGATCATATACCTTTACTTCTACCATTTTATCACCATTGCGCATGGATTTTGCAGTTTCAAGCCCAGAAGTCACTTGTCCAAACACGGTATGAACACCGTTTAGATGCGGCTGTGATTCATGAACGATAAAGAATTGGCTTCCGCCAGTGTTTTTGCCTGCATGTGCCATGGATAATGCACCTGGTACATGTTTGTGAGGATTCCCTTCTGTTTCACATTTAATTGTGTAACCAGGTCCACCAGTTCCACGACCTTCAGGACAGCCTCCTTGACTTACAAATCCAGGAATAACTCGGTGGAATGTTAATCCATTGTAAAATCCTTTGTTAACCAATGATTCAAAATTCTCAACTGTCCCTGGTGCTGCTTCTGGATATAAATCAAATTCAATTTTTTCTCCGTTTTCCATCAAAAAATGACCTTTTTTCGCCATTGAAAACACTCCTTTATGTAAAAATCATTTTTATCATACACTTTTCAAAAAAGAAATGAAAGTTTGAAACACCAAATTTCTTCCTTTCAGTTATATTTCTCCTATGGTTGTGGTAATATAATAGTACCCCTTCCGAACATTCGCTTGTTGCGGGACACTTAACCACTGTACGGACGGAAGGGGCAAGGTGTAACAATTCAATTGTTGCATCGCGAAAGCCGAGACGAAAGTCTCGGCTTTTTGTATGTTAGCCTTTTTGTATAGCCATCCAAGTGTAGAATGAATAAATAATCGTTAAAAACAGCAGGTAACCAAAAAACGTGTAGAGATGTGACCAGTTCTCAGTGTGATCAAACCAGCCGAACACTTCCGTTAATTTTTCTAGAATGGACATCAAAAGACTAATAAATAAGATAAGGCCCACTTTCCCCCATTTGTTCACCTGGTTCATTATTCGCAGAAAGACGAATACTAACACAGGCAGCACCACGAGTGTAAATACAATATTGATGGAGAAAATAGTTGGCAACGGCCTCACGGGGAATCTATATATGTGTTTCCCAACAAAAAAAAGATCTAAATACGTAGCGAACAAGGAAGCCAAAAATACGGCTCCGAGGGATGGGTTAGTCCAAAATCGATATGGCTTTTTTGGCGATGGCAGCGAGCTCGAGTCGTTCAAGTGTTTTACAGTATTCATTTTTAATCTCCCCGTCAATTTTTTTATTGTCATCCATTAAATAATCCACAACACGATCATCTTCAAACCAGTCCCCTTTTTCAGCCTCCGTTTGACTTACATTCTTCCAAGCATATTCAAGGGCTGGACTATAAATTTTCCTTGCCCGCGGCCGGAGCTGACAGGCCTTTAAGCGGGTTTGATAGGCAAAGCCGGGTATTCCCTCGTTGATGTTATTAAAAATTTGCGGCCAGTAATCCTTTCTGGAGCCTGTATGAGGATGGGTTTTAGCCCATTCCAAGACTAGTTTTAAACGCTCCTTGTTTTTAAAAAGGACATCATATAATCTTTTTCCAAGTAAAATTCGTTCATTCAATGACTCAAACTGATGAAGTGTTTGCCCAGCAAGGTTTCTTTTTCCATAGGGAAAGAGGATATGGTTAAAAGAAAGCAAGTCCTGGAGAATAAATTCAAATTTATTTAACACTCCTTTTTGATAAAGTGGATTCTGAACCACCCTTTTTTCCAAATAACTCTGTTCATTTATTATCAATGCAATGGCAAGAATATAGGTTTCTTGATGAAGCCAAAAGTGATTCCAAATCGTTTCCATAAAAGTAGAAATATTTAGATAAGAACTTAAATGAAATAAAGGTTTATGTTGCTTCAAGCTTTCCCTATACAACAAAAATTGTGGATAGACGTCTTGGAAAATGAGCCAATTCCCACGCTCTAAAAAAGCAAAAAAAGTTTCTCTTTCTTTTTTCGAGAGTAAACGGGTGAGAAATTCTCCTTTCAGGTCGGTCATATTCCAGCCACCGTTCCGGGAGACCATATGCCCGAGAAAAGCCCAATGGATTTCAGGGAAGTGAAGATAAAAGTCAAGGTATGCCTTCGTTCTAGTGACATTATTTAAGTTATGCTCCTTTGTCTCAGTCTTTATCTGTTCTAAAAGGCTCGCTTCCCCTCTCGTTATTTTTGGCGGCAAACTTGATTGTTTGCCCTTCATTTTTAATTCTTCCCTTATATATTCCAGTGGTGACTTCTCGCGATTTCTCTTAAAAAATATGGCACATTACCTCCTTTGCGTATTCTCCTTCCACCTATGGAATATGTATGAATGAGAATAATTTTCTGGGAGAGGAATGAGTACTTACTTATGAGCAATACAAAAAAAAGCATCGATTGGATAATTAAGAAGCTTCGGAAAGACCAATCTCCCAATGGATCTTGGAATTACCCCTTTGAAACAGGACAGTCAACAGATGCCTATATGATCATTTTATTGCGGACATTGGAATTAAATGATGAAGAATTAATTCAAGGCTTGGTTTCGAGGATCTTTAGTAAACAGGGTGAAAATGGAGCATGGAAGCTTTATTATGATGGAGGCGAAGGGAACCTCAGCGCGACCGTGGAAGCTTATTACGCCTTGTTATATTCGGGATATGTTAAGAAGGATGACAAACGATTGCGGGCTGCAAAAAGATTTATTGTCTCCAAAGGCGGCTTAGAGGAAGTTAGTATCTTTACAAAAGTGATGCTTTCTTTAACCGGTCAATATATATGGCCAGATTTTTCTCCTCTTCCTGTTGAATTCTTACTCTTGCCACACTACTTTCCGATTAATTTCTATTCCTTTTCTGTCTTTGGCAGAGCCAATCTTACTCCGATTATTCTTCTCGCCGACAAAAAGTTTTTTATTAAGACAAAGAAAAGCCCTAATCTTTCAGAACTACATCTACACCGTAATCAGGAAAAACCTTGGTTTCGATCTGCTGAATATCGTTCCTTGTTGTCATTTATCGAGGAGGGAGTTAAAAGATTAATGGGTCTACCCGAGCAGCTCCATCAGCTAGCGATAGAACGGGCCAAAAAATATATGTTGGACCACCTTGAACCAGATGGCACCTTTTACAGTTACTACAGTAGTACCTTTTTAATGATATTTGCCCTACTCTCCCTAGGATATAAGAAAACGGATCCGGTGATATCAAAGGCCGTGAAAGGTTTGATTGCAATGAAATGCGATATCAACGGAAGCCCCCATATGCAGTACACCACAGCGAATGTCTGGAATACTTCTTTGATTGGTTATGCCCTCCAGTCAGCTGGTGTTTTAGCAGACGATCCAATGGTCATGAAGGCCAATCGTTACCTGTTAGACCACCAGCATCATAAATTCGGGGATTGGGTAATTCATAATCCAAAGACAATGCCCGGCGGCTGGGGGTTTTCTGATGTAAATACGATGCATCCGGATGTCGATGATACAACTGCCTCGCTCCGTTCTATTTCAAGAATTGTTCCGCATGAAAGACATGCCTGGGACCGAGGTCTGAGTTGGCTTTTATCCATGCAAAATGACGATGGAGGCTGGGCAGCGTTTGAAAAGAACATCAATACAAAGTTATTCGAATTTCTCCCAATTGAAAAAGGCGAATTCTTACTAACAGATCCTTCTTGTGCAGACATCACAGGGCGAACCTTAGAATTTTTGGGGAATTACACGAATTTATCAAGAGACCACAAAGCGATCAATAAAGGGGTTAACTGGCTTTTGAAAAATCAACTGAAGGATGGTTCTTGGTATGGAAGATGGGGGATTTGTTATTTATACGGAACTTGGGGAGCAGTAACCGGTTTATTAGCCTCACGGGTCCCTACTAGTCATACAGCAATCCAAAAGGCTGTGAATTGGATACAAGGGATTCAAAATGAGGATGGCGGCTGGGGAGAGTCATGCCATAGTGATAGCGAAAAAGCATATGTGCCATTACGAGCAAGTACATTAACGCACACAGCTTGGGCACTTGATACCCTGCTAACCACGTCAGAAAAACCAACCATACAGATTCGAAAGGGGATTTCCTATTTAATAGCGTCACTTGAAAAACAAGATTGGACCACTAATTATCCAAAAGGTCAAGGGATGGCCGGTGGTTTTTACATTCACTATCACAGCTATCGCTACATTTTCCCTCTCATGGCTATGTCACATTATCATAAAAAATTCGAGTCGTAAAAAGAACAAAACATCGACGACATTAGTTTAATTTCCGTCGATGTTTTATTGTGTTAGGATCGGGACAAGCCCTTTATAGATATCAACAATTTCCTCCATTTTTATTCGAACCAGACCACTTGAAGAAGGTGCAACGAAATCAACCACTCCAGGTACAAATCCGTTAGGTTGCTTCCCCCACTGAATCACTTTTAAACCACTATATTGCTGGTAAACTCCCTTTCCAACAAAGCAAACTACTTGTGGCTTTAACTGTTCGACCTTTGTCTTTAAGATTTCTCTGCCCTCCACGTACTCTTCTTTCGTAATTTCATCCGCTGCCTTTGTCGGCCTTTGAACGATATTTGTAAAGCCATATCCTAAATCTAAAAGTTTCGCATCTTCAGTTGCGTCATATTTCCTCGGCGTTAACCCCGCTTCATACAAGATCCTCCAAAAACGATTGTTAGGATTAGCATAATGATGCCCTAGTTCACTAGAGCGAATGCTTGGATTAAAGCCAACAAATAAAACCTTTAAATTTTCCTTGAGATGATCACTGATGGGTTTCATAAAAAATCTCCTTATTTACCTAGCCTTTTTAGATTTACCAATTGTTCCATCGTTATGTAATATTTACTTTATTTAGTTCCGCTCAATGTTAATAGTGGTAATTATACTTGCTAGTAGTCCAACAATCGCAACTATGATTAGCGAATAAAAAAGTTTCACATCCTGAAGGAGAAAGAGACCGGTAATAATGATAACAGCATCCATCGCAAACATAATGACGCCAACATTCACTTTTGACCATTTGGCAATGATTAGTGCTAGCAGGTCCATACCGCCTGGACTAATATGATTTCTAAGCATTACCCCAACCCCACTCCCAATAATCACAGCTCCTACAATAACTCTGTTAAGGATGGGTAGATGAAATATTCCATTTAAAGGCATGAATAATTCAATCATAAGACCGGTACAGAGCGCCCCTATTACACCATTGATAAAATAAATAGGGTCAGATTTAAAGGCGAACATATAAACGGGGATATTAAGAAAGATAAACGTGATTCCGGTTTTAAAACCCCATATATATTTTAACAACAGGCTAATACCTAAAAATCCTCCATTAATTAAATGCAAAGGAAGAATAAACCCGTTAATGCCAATCCCAATCATGGTACTCCCAAATCCGATTATAGCCAATTTTTTCACCATGTGATCATCCCTTGTCCAAGTTCTTTACTACCACTAATATGAAAGATAGTGGTACTTCATTCAAAGGGATTTTCTTTTAACCCCAAAAACCGAAAAAACGGAGACGCAAAGGACTCCGTTTTTTAAGCAATCGCTGTTCGATTTGGTTTGGATTTTCGGGCTTGTTTTACTAAGGAAACTAATATCGTTAAAATGGGTAAAATCCATAAAAATACCGCAAATGGCAGATAATCCATAATCGGTATACCAACGATCGTGCTGCACATGATGGCGAGAACACTCCACGGGACCATCCCCGGAAACAGCATCGTCGAATCCCCCATCACTCTAGCTAGCTCTTCTTTTCCATAGTTACTGACCAATGAGGAAGGAAGGATCTCCCTGTTAGAATAATGGGCAGGGTTTGATAAAATGCAAGGCGATTTTCACCATTTGCTGAATGGTACCTGATAAGTACCAAGATGGCAGCAAGAAACTAACCAAGAAAAGAATTAAGATGACAATTTTCGTTTTATTCACACCCAAAATACTAATATGTAGAATTTGTTTTATCGATATCTCTTTTTTCTTTGCTAACCAAACAAGCATGAGGTAGCCTGGAAAAAAACCTGCCACAAGTGGGTGATGAAAGATAACTGACCAAACCACCCCTGTCAATGTCACAATCAGAAGTAGCAACACTTGTTTTAAAGAAAAATTAATAACCATAAGAACCCACCCTTTGTTAAAGAAACATCTCTTATTATAAGGAAAAGTTCTGCTTCCGAAAAGCTATAATTTTAACAAAAAGAGCCGCAAACTGGCGGCTCCATTGTTAGGCAAAGGTAGTATAAACACTTTCACACTCTGCCGCAGTCGGTTGATAAAAACAGTGAAGTTTAAACCTAGCTACAAAAGGTTGATTATACCAAGTTTGCGGGCAATCTCCCTGTGGCTTAAAATACCAAAGGCTGAATTTTGCCGGCCAATACCTTTCACCATTAATGACTTTTTGTGCCAAACGCTTTTCTGAAGTCCTAGCTCGTTGATAAAAATATCCTTTTGTCGTCGCTTCAAATGCATGTGGTTGATATACCATTTGCGGTATGGTTCGAAGACCTTTAAAATCGGAGCAGTTTGCAAGAAGCCGATTTATTCCTACGTTTCCTACAAGGAGCATTCCTTGCGTTCCTTCCCCTTCAGCTTCGGCTCTAAGTAATCGAGCCATAAGATCAATATCTGATGAACTTGCCTTCACAACTGCCATCACGTCACCCCCAATTTTGTTGCTTTATATCTTATTCCTCAAGGAGGGTTGTTGTCATATATTTTATGAATACACAAATTAGCGAAAACCGAAGAAAAAATGCTCCGAAAACTTTCCGCCAACCCGCTTAATGAAGGTACTTTTTACGTGAACCGAGCCTTTTTCGGTAGACAAACTTTCTAAAATCATCCTCCTTTAGATTCCCATCATAAACTAAAAAAAGTAACGATTGATATTCTGGATATCGCTCCATGACGAAAAGGGCGAACTCCTTCCGTTCGCCCTTTTGTTTCAATTTAAACTCTTTCTGGTTAATAATATCTTCAATCTTCTTTTGGTAAAATGCTTTCGTATCTTCCCACTTTTCCTTTCGATTCTCCAAAACATCTCGGGCATATTCAGGTAATTTCTCAATCACAAGATCAATATAGCCTTCAGACCACATAATCATTTTATCCTTTTCAGGGAGTTCAAAGACCATATTCATCAACTCAAGATCATCCACTGTATCGTTTGCTGCATATTTCCCGACCCGATTCATCTTGCTATTCACCTCTTGATTGTAGGGTTAAACTTCTTCTAGTGTATTTTCAATATCATAGCTCTTCTTCTTGTTCTCTAGCCAGGTTGTGTACTCAGAATCGATTTTCTGATCAACTAAAGTTTCTTTAATTTCTTCCTTACTGTCATTATAATTTGCTTCTCTCGCCTTCTTTTTAGCCTCCACTTTAATAATATGATACCCATATTCAGTCTTTACTGGCTTACTTACTTGGTCCACTGCCAGTCCAAAAGCCACATCTTCAAATTCAGAGACCATTGTCCCTTTGGCAAAATATCCAAGGTCACCGCCTGAATCCTTCGTGCTATCATCGGTGGAATAATCTTTGGCTAACTCCGCAAAATCCCCGCCATCGTTGAGCTTTTGTTTGACCTCATTAGCAGTTTTTTCATCGGGAACCAGAATATGACTTGCTTTAATTTGCTCTGCTTCGGCAAACGAATCCTTATTTTCATCAAAATAGGTTTTCATTTCCTCCTCGGTAATTTCTATTTGAGGCTCCAGTAATTGTTTGATGGTCAAATAATTTTTTAGATCTTGTTTAAGAAAAGCCAAAGTAGTATTGTTGCTTTCAAGCGCCTGTTTAAATGCTTCTTCGCCGCCATAAGAGGCTTTCAGTTTTTCAACCTCTTTATTCAGGATACTATTAGTAATATTTACATTTTGTTTTTTAGCCTCAGCAGCCACAATTTTATCGCCAATTATTTTATCAACTGTGGCAGCACCATACTGTTCGACCATTTCACTATAAAGATCATCTTTGCTAATTGCTTCACCATTAAACTTTGCGACCGTCTCATCCTTCTTTAGGGCGAAACTTAGCGAGATACCCATCGTAATTAATAACACTAGTATGATTAGAACAGTCTTTTTATTTTGCTTTAATAAGGCCATTTTTCTAGCTACTCCCTCCCATTATTCCGACAGTTTTACAATTACCGTCATTTGTTTTCCGTCGCGGTAAACACCAAATTTTATTTCAGCGCCTTTGCTAACTTTTGTATATAAATATTTTCTTAAATCTGAAGAACTGGTAATCTCCGTTCCATTCATAGAGATAATAATATCCTTTACTTGCAGCCCAGCTTTTGCAGCTGCTGAGTTAGGCTCAATGTTTGTCAGCATAACACCTTTTGTTGAGTTATTCGGCATGTTTTGCCAGTACATTTGTGGCACTTGATCAAGATCTGCAAGTCCTACCCCAAGATATGGACGGTCAATTTTACCGCTTTTAATTAATTGATTCACAATTGGAATGAGGTCATTACTAGGAATCGCAAAGCCTAATCCTTCGACACCACTCTCAGAAATTTTCAAACTATTGATCCCAATCACCTGCCCTTGTGGGTTAATTAACGCACCACCACTGTTCCCTGGATTGATCGCTGCATCTGTTTGAATGACATTGGTGTCCCAATTTCCTGCTGATGTTGTGATAGCAATGCTTCGGTTCGTTGCACTGACAATACCTTGCGTGACTGTCCTTGAGAGATCAAGTCCGAGCGGGTTTCCAATCGCATAAACCTGGTCGCCAGGGCGGAGTGTGGACGAATTACCAAAATCAGCAGTTGCCGTCACGTATTTAGCGTCAATTTTTAAGACCGCAAGATCCGTTAAGGCATCTGTGCCAACAACTTCTGCGGTCGCCTTTTCACCGTCAAACAAAGATACTTCAAGTTTCGAAGCCCCTTCTACTACGTGGTTATTGGTGACAATATACGCCGTGTCATTATTTTTTTGAAAAATAACTCCCGAGCCAGATCCGCTTTCCACACTTTGTGATGAGTTAGGGTTTCCATAAAAATTATTCTCTTGTTGCTGATAATTAACGATCCCGACAATGGCTTTTGATATTTTTTCAACCGTATCCGCAATCGAATTAGAAGATGCAGCTGATGGCTGAGCCACCACTGGTTTGACAGATGTTCCTTGTTGAGAACTTATTGCCCCTTGATTCTCCACCTTCGGAAAATGATTTTTTATGTAGTCTGTATGTGGCAGAATCGCTAATGTCAATACAGACCCAATTACCCCTGCGGCAAGTGTGGAGGCAAATCCTCTTACATTCCGTTTTTTCTTATACTTTTGATCCACTTGGCTATTCGTACGCGTTTGATCCATTTCTAGAGGTAATGTCGCTTCTGTGGTAGGGTCGACTTTAGTTGGTTCTTCTTGATCGTCATGATTGACAAAATCCTTCGTCTCCACTGTTACGGTCGCATCGACAGCATGCGAATTTTCTTCAGTATGGCTGAAATTGATTGTATCCGTTGATTGTTCTTCAGCTTTTGTATTTTCAGTCATCTCAGATGAATTAGGTTGATTTTTTTCGAATTCATTTTCATTTTTTAATTCCATCTCACTCAATCTCCTTTATGGATTTACTAACTTGTCTTTACTTTAACTGACAAATCTTAAGAAATTATTAACAAACTATAACGGCGTTTGGAAATATCCAAGAAATATAATCGCAACTGCGCAAAAAAGCTGCAGGCATCAGCCCGCAGCTTCTAAATATCCCTCTTATTTTTGAAGTCGAATCACAAATTTTGTTCCTTGTCCTTCTTCACTGTAAACATTAATTTCTCCATTATGAAGTAGAACCAATTGCTTTACGATTGAAAGACCTAACCCAAATTCACCATAGGGGTTACTGGTTCTGGAAATATCAGCTTTATAGAAACGACGCCAGATCTTTTCGATATCATTGGGATCAATGCCAATTCCCGTGTCTTCCACTTCGATAATAGTTGAGTTCTCCTCTGTTCTTCCACGCAGCCAAATAGTCCCGTTCGTGGTAAATTGAATGCTATTTTTGGTAATATTAATTAATATTTGGATCAGTCGGTCATAATCTGCATTGACCATGACTTCCGGTGCCGCGTCAATAACTATCCGATTATTTTTATCCTCTGCTTGGGGCATTAATTGTTCCTGAATAATTTCTAGTAACTCTACGAGCTGAATGTCTTCCCTAAATAACTGAATCTGGTTGGAGCGAATTTTGTCATAATCCAAGTTTTCATTGACCAGGCGAATGAGTCTTTTCGCTTCTTGGCTAACTAAGTTGATTCCACGCTCTTTATCTTCTTCCGGAATCATGTCATTTTTCAAACCTTCGATTACACCACTAATTGTCGTAAGAGGCGTCCGCATTTCATGGGAAACATCAGACAAAAATTGCCTTCGTCTATTTTCAAGACTTTCAATTTCCTCCATCGATGTATTAATTTTATCGACCATATGATTAAAATCGTTTGCTAATTCACCAATTTCATCAAAATTGGAGGAAGAAACGTGTACTTGATAATTCCCAGCAGAGACAAGGGAGGTTGCTTCACGTAAACGCTTAATCCGGTTAACATGAATCCTCGATAAAAACCAACTCAGTAAAAAGGACACAATAAGAGCAATAAGAATGGTGTACAAAATAAACTGGTTGACGCGTTGAATCATCGCACTTGAGCCGCTAATCGGTGAGGTTAATAGAATGCCGCCAATAAAGTTCCCGTTATCAAGATACGGTAATACAACAAAAGTAACACCTTCTTGACCGAACCTTTTAAAATCGCTATTAACCACAAGGGTACGTCCTTTAGAAATCTTATCCCAATCCTTGTCAGATAAACCCCCAATGGCTGGACCCTGTTTTCCAACGGCGTATAATTTTCCATATTGATCGAACATACTAAAGCTCATTTTTCTGGTCGCTAATACGGAGCTATAGCGATTAATGATGGACTCCGTCGCTTGTGGCCTTTGTTCGATCTCTGACATGATTGACTTCCCGTAAGAAATGAGCTCGTTTGCTTTATTCTCATAAACCAGATTTTCAACATAATGGGCAAATAAAAGACTTAACACCAAAAAAGCAACAATAATGATACTGATATGACTAAAAAACTGTTGGTAAATATATCTAAACTTCATCCGCTTTGATTGACTCATCAAACTTATACCCTACCCCCCATACCGTATGGAAGAATGGCTGCGAGCTTGTTTCGACTTTTTTCCTCAGCCGTTTGATATGGACATCGACTGTCCGTTCATCACCGTAGTACTGATAGCCCCAAACCCGTTCAAGTAGCTGCTCTCTTGAAAACACTTGGCGGGGATGTTCAACCATATAGTAAAGTAAATCAAACTCCTTCGGTGTTAAGTTTGTCACTGGTGTTCCGTCCACAATCACTTCTCTCGTATTTTTACTTACCTTAAAGTGTTCGGTTTGCAGGAAATCGTCACTTTCTTTTGGCACCTGTGTTTGGAAGCGGCGTGTAACTGCCTTAATTCTCGCCATCAATGTCAGCGGACTGAATGGCTTGGTTACATAATCATCAGCTCCCATCTCAAGTCCGAGCACTTGGTCTGACTCACTATCCTTTGCTGTTAACATAATGATTGGAACGGTAAAATTTTCTTGCCGGATTTTACGGCAGATCGTTACCCCATCCATTCCCGGCAACATCCAATCAATAATGAGAGCATCCCATGTCCCTTCCTTAATGCGGTTATATCCCTCAAGGCCATCATTGACAAACTCTCCATCAATGCCTTCTTTGGCAAAAAACATTTCGATCATTGAGCAAACACTTTTATTATCTTCAATCACTAATATTCTCAAAATTAGATCAGCTCCTCATGCAACCTAAATTGTTCTATTTATTTAGTTTATCTCAAATTTTAAGCATATCAACCATAAAAACAATTGTTCTCTACTAATTAATAGTTTGTTCATAGTTTATTAATATCTCCACAGAAAAAGAGGCTTGAATCACTTCAAGACCTCTTTCATACATTTATTTAACATTACGGCACTAAAATTAATTTCCCTTGTGTTTTTCGCGATTGCAGCAGAGTATGGACCTTTGCTGCATCCTCTAATGGGAATACCCCGCCAATGGTCAGCTTTAATTTTCCTGCACCGAGGTATGTAAGTAACTCAACTAAGCTTGGCTGCAGTAATTCTGGTTTCCTCATAATCTGCGGTAAGAAAAAGCCGATAACTGATTGATTTCTAGCCATCAGTGATGAAGGATAGAAGCGGCTTTGTTCACCGCTTGCAGCACCAAACACAACAAGGCGGCCAAATGTGGCAAGACATTTGACGGTTTTATTAAAAACATCCCCGCCCACCATTTCAAGCGCAACATTTACCCCTTTGCCGCCTGTGGCTTCAAGAACCTGCTGTTCCCAGTCTGGCTCTGTATAGTTAATTAGTACGTCTGCGCCCATTTCCTGTGCTAACGCCAATTTTTCAGCTGAGCTTGCTGTAGCAATTACCTTTCCTGCACCAAATAATTTCGCTAGCTGAACAGCAATTGTTCCTACCCCGCCTGCAGCTGCATGCACAAGGACGCTTTCGCCCTTTTCTAAACGACCCATTGTTTTTAAAATATGATAAGCACTTAAGCCTTGCAACGGCAGGGCAACGGCATTTTGGAAATCTAATTGTTCAGGAATCGGAATCAGTGATCGCTCATCTGCTAGCGCATATTCAGCGTAGCCCCCTGATTCGATTAAGGTGACAATTCTTGTACCTGGCTTAACTTTTGTGACTTGTTCTCCAACTTCAGCGACCACTCCCGCAATCTCAGCACCAGGAATAAAAGGCAGCGGCGTTTTTACGACATATTGTCCTTCCCTCCGTGCAGTATCCGCGTAGTTAACACCAATCGCTTTTATTTCAATTAGAACTTCATGACCGGTTGGAACCGGTTTTTCAATATCCACAAGATTCAATACTTCTGGTCCACCATATTCTGTTAATCGAACTGCTTTCATCACTTTCATCTCCTATTTCCCTTTAAATGTTGGTTTTCTTTTTTCCTTAAAAGCGTTAATTCCTTCTTTGTGGTCAGCTGTTTGCACCATTAACGTCTGTATCAACCGCTCCTGCTCGAGGATTTCCTCAAGTGTGGATGTAAACGATTGATCAATTAATTTCTTTTGTTTTCCAAACGCTTTGCCAGGACCATGCGCCAATTTTAAGGCGAATTTCGTAGTTTCTTCTTGAAGCTTCTCTAATGGAACTAAATAATTAATTACCCCTAGTTGAAAAAGACGCCCTGCAGGGATTGGTTCTGCTGTAAAAAAGAATTGTTTCGCTAAATGCGGACCAATTAATCTCGGAAGTAAATAGGAGCCGCCCCCGTCAGATATTAAACCAACCTGTGAAAAGCTTAGGGCAAACTTACTGTCTTCCGCTGCTACTATAAGATCACAGGCCAGAGCCAAATTAAACCCTGCCCCAGCGGCAAAACCGTGAACAGTGGCGATAATCGGCTTTTCGGTTTCTTTCATCAATAAAATGAGCTCATTGAGCTTGCCGATATGCTCGTAAACTTGATTAGAGTCTGCCTGCCCCATTTTTTTGACGTCGCCGCCTGCACTAAAGGAACGACCGGCTCCAGATATAACAATCACCTGTATATCTTCATCCATTTGGGCGTTAGTAAGCGCATCCTTTAGACCTAAAATCATCTCGGGGCTAAACGCATTTAGGCTTTCTGGACGGTTTAATGTCAAAGACAAAACCGGACCTAGTTTTTCAATTAATAAATGACCTTGGCTCATATTTATCTTCCTTTCAGTTTAGGTTCGTAATCTATTGAAAACCAAAAAGCTGTCGCCCTGCAAATTCCGCTTCCTGCCCCGTTATTAATGCAATTGTTTGTGAAAACCTCATCGATCTCTGCATCCCTTTAAATAGAATAGATTGTTTCGACTACGACTTTTCCATCTTTTAATATAGGTACAATCGAAGTTATCCCTTTTGCCGAAGCCACCCTTAAGTCAGGATGCTGATTATATTTATCTAGAAGTTTTCCAACATAAGAATCTAGCAGAATCTCGTAGGCGTCCTTTTGACCCCGGTAGAAATATAAAGCCGTTTTCGCTACATCTGTTAATTCATATTCACTATTTTTCAATAAACAATCTATTAAGTGGCCGGCACCATAGAAATCTTCTAAACTCATTTCCCCAGAATTTCCGGAACAAATAATTAGAATGGTTTGATCCTCACTAACTTTCTGAAGAGAACTAGCAACTGCAGGATTATTGAGCATAGATGCAATGTATACTTTATTCGCCGAAGATGATTTTCTTAACGCCACAGTGCCGTTTGTGGTGGATAAAATTAACGTTTTTCCGTTAATGGATTCCCTGATTAACGTTGGACTAGGATAAACAAACCCGTCAATCGGTTGGGCATCTAATTCTCCAGCCAGAATACATTCATCCTGTTGGTACTGATTTGCAAGTTCGATTGCTTCCTTGCTATGCAAAACTGGAATGACTTCCTTTGCGCCATCCTTTAAGGCTGAAACAATTGTGGTTGTTGCCAGTAGTATATCTAAGACGACCGCGATTTTATTTCCATCTGCAATTTTCTCTTCTCGGATGTCTTCTTTCTTCATAAGAAGATGAATCTTAGTCATTCCCACCCAACTCCCTTTTAAACCCTTTCATCCGCAACATTCGCTGCATGCAGAATTAAATTTTTTACAAAATAATTAAAATTGGCAAATCGTGTATCAGTGGTTTGCCCTTTTTTATAGCGGTAGTAAATTTGTTGACCAATGACAGCAAGTTTAAAATAAGCAAACGTTAAATAAAAGTTAAAGTTAGAAACATCCCGGCCGCTTTTTTTCGAATAAAGATCGATACATTCATTCCTTGTTAAAAATCCATCATGGACAGCCGTGATCGGCGCCTTACCTAACCCCTTAATCAAAAGTTCAGAATCATCGCGTTGATTCCAATAGCCCATGGCCACCCCAAGGTCTGCCAGCGGGTCGCCTACCGTGGTCATCTCCCAATCAAACAGGCCAACCATATCGGTTAGATCCTCAGTAAACATGGCATTATTGAATTTATAGTCATAATGTATGATCGTCGCTTCGTGTTTTTTGGGTGTCTGTTCTACCAGCCATCGTTTTAATTGTTCAACGACAGCAATTTCCTCCGTTTTCGCCCGTTCATATCGTCCAATCCAGCCATGTACCTGCCTTTCCATAAACCCGTCCGGCTTACTGATTTCAGCAAGACCCGTCTGTCTGTAGTCGATTGCATGCAATTCTACAAGTTTATTGACCATTACCTCCGAAAGGTGCCGACAGTGATCTTCAGTTACTATAACTCCATCAGGGAAAAACGATCGATTACAAGACCATTCTTTCTTTCCATTAGGAAAAAGGGACTGCCAACGATCGACTCATTATTAGAAAAAAGGATTGGCTTTGGAGCAACTGAAAATAATGGATGCAACTCTGAAAGAATTTTAAATTCCCTTTCCATATCGTGAGCCTTTGGTGCTACAGGTCCTAGAGGAGGGCGTCTTAGTACAGCTTCCCAACTGCCCTTTTTTATTTGATAGGTTAAATTAGAATGCCCTGCAGAAAATTGTAAGACTTCAAGCGGACCACTTGGCAATTTTTCGATGTTTTCATGTAAAAACTTTTCAAGGACAGGAAGGTTCAATTCCTCACCTTTTCGGACAGGGATTGTATCTTTACTCATTTGGTGTGGCATCAGATTCCACCTTTCAATTCGGAAAATTCAAACGATACTGACCAGTTGGTATTCACCTTGAAAAAAGAGAGGGTAATTTCCATAAAAACCCTCTTCCCAATTTTTTCTTCAATTGACTTGGATTCCCTTTAAAATCATTTCGACAAAAATCTCTGCAACTTCCCGGTCAGAGACCCTTCCGTTTGGGTTAAACCATTGGTAGCTCCAATTGGTTATGCCAAGAATTCCCATCGTAATAATCTGCACATCTAACTCGGGCCGGAACTCACCTTTTTCTACTCCTGTCCGAATCAGGACTTCTATATTGAGACGGAATTGATCTCTTTTTTGAACAATTAATTCAATATGCTCTGAACTTAAATTATTTATTTCTCTAAAGAAAATTTTTGCAGCCGCCCCTTGACTGGAAATACTTGTAATAAGCATATTAACAATCGCAAATAATTTTTCCTTACAAGACTTCGAAGCATCTTTTAATATCTGCTCCTGGTAAAAAAGTAATCCATCTATATATCCGAGGTGGATATCCATCAGCAATTCTTCCTTACTTGAAAAGTAATAGTAGAATGTACCCTTTGTCACACCAAGAGAATCCACAACGTCTTGAATTGACGTCTCGGTGAATCCTTTTTTTTCAAAAAGCCGGATGCTTTGTGCTGTAATTTTTTCCTTCACATTATGTCCTCGCATTCTGTAAAAATGTCTATTGAGAATTATATCATAATCTATAAGACCCCTATAAGCACAAACGAGGATTTCTACTATCTATACTATTTTCGGAAACATTTTCAACTATCTATTAGCTTTTATTTATTTTTCACTTCGTCTCTTAAGGCACGACGGAGAATTTTTCCAACATTTGTTTTTGGAAGATGATCGCGGATTTCGACATTACGCGGTACTTTATAGGCTGCCAAGTTTTGCTTACAATATTGGATTATTTCTTCTTCTGTTACGGTTTTGCCAGCCTTTAGTACGATGACGGCTTTCACATCTTCTCCTCGGTACGGATCGGGAACTCCAATACAGACCGCCTCTTGTACAGCTGGATGTTCGTAAAGGACTTCTTCAATATCACGCGGATAGACATTGAAGCCACTGGCAATGATTAAATCTTTTTTGCGATCAACGATGTATAGATAACCATCCTCGTCTACCTTGGCAATATCACCCGTGTATAACCAGCCGTCACGGAGGGTATTTGCTGTTTCTTCCGGCATATTCCAATACCCCTTCATAATCTGTGGTCCCTTAATGATGACTTCCCCTAGTTCACCAACAGGCACTGCTTCAGTCCCTGTTGCTATATCCACTATTTTGTATTCAGTGGATGGGACGCCAATCCCAACGCTGCCAGGTTTGCGTACTGAAAATGGCGGATTGCAATGGGTGGTCGGTGAGGCTTCTGATAATCCATAACCTTCTAAGATTTTAGAACTTGTTTTCTTTTCAAAGCTGCGGAGCAGTTCAAGTGGCATTGGCGCGCTTCCGCTGTTACACGTTTTAATACTGTTAATCCCGTATTCTTCGGCACGAGGATGGCTTGTAATCGCTACATACATGGTTGGGACACCTGGAAAAACAGTAGGTTGTTCATCCTTGATCGTATTTAATACTTCCTCTAATTCAAACCGAGGAAGCATGATCGATTCAGAGGCTGTAAAAATCGAAAAGTTCATACAAGAACTCATCCCGAAAACATGGAAGAGTGGAATGACAGTTAGAAAACGCTCGTTTCCGATTTCCATTTCTTCTTTAAAGAACTCGTAACACTGAATCACATTTGCTAAAACATTTCGGTGCGTCAGCATCGCACCTTTCGATCTTCCTGTTGTGCCACCAGTATATTGAAGGACGGCTACATCATGCAGAGGATCCATTTCAATCGGGAGGATGCTTCCGTTACTTTCCGATAAGAAGCTTTCAAAACTTCTGTCCGGGGCAAATTCATGTCCTGAGGGCTGGAGGCTGACAACAATGATATTCTTTAGGTTGGTAAGTGCTTGAACACTTTTCACCCTTGGATAGAGGGCATCGAGAACTACAATGGTTTCCGCTCCGGAGTCCTTCAGTATATATTCAAGCTCTCGTTCGACTGACATTGGATTCACTTGGGTAACAATCGCCCCAGCCGTAAGAATTCCGTAATAGGTTAGGACATATTGCGGACAGTTCGGGAGCATAATTGCAACTCGGTCGCCTTTTTGAACCTGATTTTGCTGCAAAGCAGATGTAAAGTTATGAACTAGCGAGTTTAATTGCTGATAAGAAAATTTCCTTCCATAAAAGGATAGAGCATTATTATCAGGATATTTTTCCGTGGTCTCCTGAAGAATTTGTCCTAACGGCTTATTTGGAATCGTCACATTTGTTTCGATACTTTCCGGATAATGGGCTAACCAGGCTTTCTTACCACTCATCGAGTTTCCTCCCAAAATGTGTTATAAACTCACTAATGATTTTTTACCATTTGCTATAGAGCATCTAAAATGCTAAGCGCCACCGTCAACAGACAGGGTTGTACCTGTAATAAAAGACGCTTCATCTGAAGCTAATAACACCGTATTTGCGGAATCGATATCTACGACTGCAACCCTTGCTCCTTCTTTTGCAAGGCGGAGCGCGGTGGAGCGGCCAATACCGCCCCCTCCGCCCGTAATTATTGCTGTTTTCCCTAGTAATCTCATAGTTCTCAGCCCTTCTTCAAGTTTAAATTCTAATGATATTTTCTCAATTCTAGCTTGGCAACCTGTGCACGATGGACTTCATCAGGTCCATCTGCTAATCTCAATGTTCTTGCGTTTGCCCATTGGGCAGCAAGTGTAAAATCGTTTGAAACTCCTGCAGCACCCAGTGCCTGAATGGCACGATCAAGGACACGTAATGCCATTGACGGGGCGACTACTTTAATCATAGCAATCTCTGCTTTTGCTACTTTATTACCTACAGTATCCATCATAAAGGCAGCTTTTAAGGTAAGCAGTCTTGCCTGTTCAATTTCGATCCTAGAATCTGCAATCCATTCACCAATTACCCCTTGCTGTGATAATAGTTTTCCAAAAGCAGTCCGTTCCTGAACGCGCTTACATAATTCCTCAAGCGCTCGTTCAGCTGCACCAATTAATCTCATACTATGATGTATTCTTCCAGGCCCTAATCTCCCTTGCGCAATTGCGAACCCTTTCCCTTCTCCCCAAAGGATATTTTCGAGCGGCACGCGCACATTTTCATAGGTGATTTCTCCGTGTCCATGCGGGGCATGATCATAGCCGAATACAGGGAGCATCCGTTCAATTTTCACACCTGTGGAATCAAGTGGAACGAGAATCATCGACTGTTGTTCATGACGGTCGGCCGATGGATCTGTTTTTCCCATTACAATCGCAATCTTACAACGAGGATCACCAGCACCAGATGACCACCATTTCCGACCATTAATAACGTACTCATCGCCATCTCTTTCGATCCTAGCTTCGATGTTAGTCGCATCCGCTGAAGCCACAGCTGGCTCTGTCATCGAAAAGCAAGAACGAATTTCGCCTGCTAACAAGGGCTTTAACCATTGTTCTTTATGCCTTTCTGTTCCATAGCGTACGATAACTTCCATGTTGCCCGTGTCAGGCGCACTACAGTTAAATACCTCTGGACCTATAAGAGACCTTCCCATAATTTCACATAAAGGAGCATATTCCTGATTAGTTAATCCGGCACCAAATTCACTTTCTGGTAAAAATAAGTTCCAGAGCCCTTCCGCCTTTGCTTTTTCCTTTAGTTCCTCCATAATCGGCGGCACCGCACTCCAACGGCTTTCTTGTTCATTTAGTTGCAGCTCGTAAATACGCTCATTGGGATATACATTCGCTTCCATAAAGGCCGTTAATTTTTCCTGCAACTCTTTCACTCTTTGAGAATATGAAAAATCCAATATTTCCACTCCCTCCCCCATACTAACCAGTTGGTATGTTGTACTTTTAATTATACCTGTAAATATTAAATATTCAATTAATTTCTAAATATTCTATAACATTTAGTGTAGTGGGGAGTCTAATAGAACAAATTTTAAAAAATTATCTAATCCAGTTAAGAAAAAAAGTGGGCCAAGAAAAGTCAAACCAATACCGTCATCTGCAACAGACATTTCCTGACCATGGTTTATTAAAACCTTTTAGTAAATGATCTTTTCTGTTTATTCATTACTTCATGGGATTTTTCGATAATATCTGTTAGTACATCTCCTTTATAAATTCTGCCCAGCTTCAATCCTTGCTGGTAATACTCAACAATTTCGTCCAACAGCAAGGAAGTTTCCTTCGTAATTCTTACGTTTAATTGAATTCTTTCGTTTTCAGCCAAGATAAACACTCCTATTTATTCGCTAACAATCTGCTAGCACTTTTCTATTCCATTGTTATCATCTATAAATATACTATATTTCTACATTCTTTTCAGTAGAAATAAAAAATTTGGATAACTGTTTCTTTGTGGGTACATGAATTTGCATAGTTGGACTAATATTATTATAAGGAGGGTTGCTGGTTATGTTTAAGACTTTGATTTTGGGGCTTTTCCTAATGGTCCAACAGGGAAATTCGTCCGATAGTTTAACTATTACTAAGAATGGTCAAATCGTGGCCAATATGAATCGAGAAGACTTTGCTCTATCTCATACTGGTTTGCCATTATTAAATTCTCAAAAATTCAATCAGTTTTTAGACCAACTGGATAAACAATTTTCTGTTGCACCTGAAAACGCCAGCTTAGATCAGTTTGGGGTTATTATACCCGAACGACCAGGTTCTCGAATCCATCGCCAGGCCTTTACTGAACAATTCTATGCCTATTTTTTTGGTTCTAGAAAGGAAAATTTGGAATTACCTATTCTTACTGTTTATCCAAAGGTGGATAGTGAATTACTTGGTGAAATTCACAGCATGCGAATTGGGCGCTATGTCACTTCTTTTAATTCTCGCAACAAAAAAAGGTCTAACAATATTCAGTTAGCAACTAAGGCCATAAATAATTATGTTGTTTTTCCTGGTGAAAGATTTTCTTTTAATAAAGTGGTAGGTAAACGAACAGCTGCCAAAGGTTACCAACGGGCTCCTGTTATTGTGAAAGGGGAGTTCTCAGAAGACATTGGCGGAGGGATTTGCCAGGTCTCCTCCACTCTCTATAATGCGATTGACAATGCTGGGATCAAGATTCTGGAGCGTTTTTCTCATACCAGAAAAGTTCCCTATATTCCTCCTGGACGAGACGCAACAGTAAGTTGGTATGGTCCCGATTTTGAATTTAAGAATAACTATAACCAGCCAATATTAATCAGAGCACGGACACTAGGAAATTTGTTAATCATAAAAATTTATTCTACCGAGAATATTAGCTACTCACCAAAGAAAATTCCTAATCCCCCATATTAAAAAAAAGTCCGCTATGCGGACTTTTTTTTAACGTTGTTTATTATCTTTATTTAATGCACTCATCAATAATTCTTCCGAAAATTCTGTTATCGCTTGATTATCCATTAAATTAAGATTTGTTTTTGGCGTAAAGTTTTTGACCATATTTTGAAAAGGAAGTGCAAGGTCCTTACGTTTTCCCTTTGTCACTCCAAAAACAGCAGCACTTATACCAATGCCTAATAGAGATGCCCACATAGCTCCTCTACTTTTTCGTTTTCTTCCAAACATATTGAAAAACGGCTGAACTTTAATTTTTTTCATCCATAGCACTCCTTCATGTTGAAATGGAAAGGAATCTCCCCCTTCCATTACATTAATTTGCGCGTAATCGCTTAAAATATTAGAAGGAAACTGAACATAATTTGTTATTTGCTGGTAAGTTTTTGAGTGATAAATGTTTTAATGGACCATTATTTGTTTACTAAATATTTCTATTGTTACTTGTTATTTCGGATAACTATTTAGAAAGAACCTCCCTCCACTATTTATCATAAAATGCTAAAAGATCATTGAGGTGGTGTCTTGATTTATGGGAGGTTTAACATATATTGACTTCTTGGCCAAATTTGGCGTGGGTGGGGCCCATCCAGGTGGTATCCCATTAACAAAAAACATACTGTCAGGTGAAAACATTACAAACAAATCCCGCATTTTAGATGCAGGCTGCGGCACTGGACAAACAGCGGCATATTTATATCAGCAATATAAGGCAACGGTAGTAGGACTTGAAATCAATCCAATCATGATAGACAAAGCAAGAATGCGCTTCCATTCATTAAATTTACCCATTCAGTTAATCCCAGGGTCTGTTGAGAAACTTCCCTTTAAAGACAACAGCTTTGACTTTATTTTATCTGAATCCGTTTTAGCTTTTGTTAATAAACCGACCGCACTTAGAGAATTTTATCGAGTGTTAAAAAAAGGTGGACGATTTATTGCAAACGAAATGACGATAAACACAAAGCTAAGTCAGGATGAAGAAGCTGAAATCATGAAATTTTATGCTTTAGATTCATTATTAATGGAGGATGATTGGAGAAAGTTATTAGAGAAAACAGGATTCCAAGATATTGTTCTAAAAATCGAAAACACTGCTATCGGTCATGGGAATAATACAGCAGAGTTCAATTTCTCCAAAAATTTTGAACCTGAACTGTTCCAAATATTAAATGAACATGGAAATATTGTCTTAAAATACCAGGATATTTTAAGCTATCGAATCATCACTTGTTCGAAATCTTAATTGTTTATTATAAGCCTCTCTCTTAAGTCTGTTTATCAGAGGCTTTTTTACTGGCCTCCTATTTCCTAACTTTCGCATGTATATTAAAGAAATCTCGTTGAAAAATATGTGGTGAAAGGATAGGTGAAAACCTTGGATAAAACTTTGGGCTACTTAAGAGAAACTTTGTCAAATTACACTGATGACCATTCCGAAGGCAGGCATATTTACCGCAAACTATCAGAAGGTCACTATACCTCCGAAGGATCCTTTGTTCGAGATTTGAACCAAAAAGAAATTGCATTTTTAAATAGAATGCTGCCGAAAGAAATTAACTATGCAAAAGAAGAGCAAGATGAAAAAAGGGCTCACGAGCTAAATGAAGTGTTTGAGCTTTTATTCTGAGATTTTTACTTTATAAAAAAATGGCAGGAAAGGGAAAGCTCCTGCCATTTTTTTTGGAAATAATTCATTTTTCGCAAAATTATTTCCGAGGTAAGCGCAAGGTACGACAAAAGTACCATTCATCAACTCGGGAATTTCAGCATTATCTGACATGAAAATACAAGAAACACACCAAACTAATCGTGATTTTACCGCATTTTAGCCCCATAACGACAAATTGCCAATTTACGTCTAATTTCTACTATAAAGTCAAAGTTCCGCAAAAAAGAAGCCGATGTTTCCCAGCTTCTAATGGATGTCTTTTTTCTTAAATCTGCCACCACGTACCTCAGCGATATCCGCAACTGCTAGAAAGGCGCTGTCATCATTTTCAGTAACGATTTCCTTCAATTTTGCTTCTTCAAGACGATTGATAACGCAAAAGATGACTTTTTTATCATCACCAGAATATGCGCCCTCACCATTGATATATGTGACACCTCGCCCCAAACGATTCATAATAGCGTCACCAATTTGCTTAGCATTGTCACTAATGATCCAAACGGATTTAGATTCATCAAGGCCAGTAATGGTAATATCAATCGTTTTGTAAGCAACAAAATAGGCAATAAGTGAATACATTGCACGGTCCCACGTAAACACAAAACCGGCACACCCGAGGATAAAGAGATTAAAGAACATAATAATTTCTCCGACGGAAAAAGGAAGCTTTTTATTAAAAAGAATCGCTAAAATTTCGGTACCGTCCAATGACCCTCCATAACGAATCACTATGCCTACGCCTATACCTAGCACAATTCCTCCAAAAACTGTCGCAAGGAGAATATCCTGTGTAAAAGCTGGGACTGGATGGAGTAGAGTAGTTCCAATAGAAAGGATGATAATCCCATAAAGGGTTGATAATGCGAAGGTTTTTCCTATTTGTTTATAACCAATAAAGAAAAAAGGTATATTAAGAATAAAGAGGAATATCCCTAATTTCCAACCTGTAACATACGAAAGCATAATAGAAATCCCAGTGATTCCACCATCAATTACATTGTTGGGAACGAGGAAAATTTCTAAGCCCACTGCCATCAGGGTGGCACCTAGAGTGATTAATAAAATGCGTTGAAGGATCTTTCTCTTTGTTAATCTCCGGTGCTGAATTTTCGCCATAATCTCTTCCTGTTGTTGAATTAAATTTAATTCTTGTATTCCTGACATTATCTGGCCCCTTTCAAAAATAATTTCCTACCTTTATTATAACGAATTATCAGTACTATTTATAATAAAATGCTTCTTTATTTCTATACTCCTAGAATGAAAAAGAAGCTACCTCAACTAGTGAAGTAACTCCTTAATTTTATTAACACCTTAGGGGACCCAACCATGACATCAGCTGATAGATAATTAACTGAAATTCCCTTTTAGCAATCTTATCAATCTAAATGGAAACCTTTACCTATCCCCGATGAGTGTTTTTTCCGTAGAAGTAATTAATTCAAAATTATAACACGGAATTTTTTGAATTTACGGACTACTTGTGTCAAAAATGTGAATTATTGGGTATTTAGGTTAATGAGATATAGGGGATATTATAGAAAACTGAGTTCTTATGGAAAGGAATGCTCAAACCTATGATTAAAGCTATTAATACCTACGCAAAACCTTTTGAAACAATTGATAATCTTGACCCATTAATAGCCGCTATTGGTGATAAAAAATTTGTCCTACTGGGTGAATCCTCTCACGGCACTTCAGAGTTTTATACACTTCGAGCAGAGTTAACAAAAAGACTAATCAAGGAAAAAGGGTTTTCATTTATTGCTGTTGAAGGCGATTGGCCTTCCTGCCAAAGCATCAATCGATACATTAAAGGATTTAACCAATCATCAAAAGACATTAGAGATGTGCTCGAGGATTTTAATAGATGGCCAACCTGGATGTGGGCGAACCAAGAAATCATTGGGCTAATTGAATGGTTAAAAGAGTATAATCACCATAATAAAAGAGCCCAAAAAGTTGGTTTTTATGGCTTGGATGTGTATAGTCTTTGGGAAAGTATGGATGAAATTATTCATTATTTAGAAAGGACCAATTCTCCCAGCCTTAAGGAGGCCAAAAAAGCATTTTCTTGCTTTGAGCCCTTTAATCGCAATCATGAATCCTATGCTGTTTCAGCCGGATACCTCTCTGAGAATTGTACAAAGGAAGCACTTGAACTTCTCGCATCCATCCGGAAAAACAAATGGAAATTCGATGACGACCAGGAAAACAGCTTGAATATGGAGGTAAATGCCATTGTTACTGCAAATGCAGAGGAATATTATAGGACAATGGTCACTAGTGATTCTAAGTCATGGAATGTTCGAGACAGGCATATGGTCGAAGCACTTAACTCAGTACGAAGATTTTATGGTGATGATGCAAAGGTAATCATATGGGAGCATAATACACATGTAGGTGATGCCCGAGCAACTGATATGAAGGATGAAGGAATGGTGAATGTCGGACAACTAATTAGAGAAGAAAACGGGGCCGAAAATGTTTTTATTGTAGGGTTTGGTACGTATAGCGGTACGGTAATTGCCTCCACCGAATGGGGAGTTGACTTTCAAAAAACGGAGGTACCTCCCGCCCAACCCGGAAGCTGGGAATCACTTATGCATAAGACAGGGGCTGTAAATAAATATTTGATATTTACTGATCAGAACCGTCATGAATTTACAACAACGATTGGGCATAGAGCAATTGGTGTGGTTTACCGGCCGGAATACGAACAATATGGTAATTACGTCCCATCGAAAATGGGGCTGCGATATGATGGATTTATTTTTATTGATAAAACAAATGCGTTGCACCCGCTAGTTCTAGAAAATATTCTTGTCTAATGGGATTTTACAGATAATGTTTCAGGGAAATTTAGAAATAAACAAAAAAACATTAAATACATATCCACCCGAATAATCCACATACTATTTTTGAAATTTCATTTTATATCAGGAAAGAAGGATTATGTAATGACAGTAGGAACTCAGGTAAAACAAGCATTAGCTGGACTAAAAAGTGCACAGGCAAGTTTTGAAGGATTCGCATTAGCAACTGATAACCAAAATGCAAAACAGCTTTATCAACAAGCAGCCCAACAAACTCAGTCGGTTCTTGATAGCTTAGAACCACGTCTTCAAGAAATTTTAAACGAAGAACCACAATACAATCAATAGAAGCAGTTTTAGGTTGGCGATTCTGCCAACCCCTTTTTCATTTTTTTATTTTCTAATGAAAGGAAGTTAAATTTGTGACAATCGCTTCAAATGTCAAACAATGTCTCTCAACCATTAAAGGAATCGAAGCACAATTGTCTTCCTTCGCCTTAAATTCACTCGATAAAGACGCTCAAGCTATTTTTCATGAAGCTACACTAACGATTGAAGAGGTAAAGAAGGATCTACAATACCGTGTTTTGGAACTTGAACGACATGAACCCCAATATATGGGTTCATAAAATTTTGAGGTGAAAAACTAATGCCAGATTGGATTTTTATCATAACTCGTTCATTAATTTTTTTGGGACTTTTATTTATTACAACAAAAGTACTTGGAAAGAAACAAATCTCTGAGCTCTCTTTCTTTGAATATGTTGCAGGAATTACCATTGGAAGTATTGCCGGTGAAGTAGTTACTGGACTAGAAGCAAATGTATGGCATGGAATGTTAGCCGTCCTCATTTTCTTCTTGGTAACTTTCCTCGTTGACTTTGTCTCTCTAAAAAGTAAAGCTTTTCGTGATTTTGCTGAAGGTAAAGGAACCGTCGTCATTAAAGATGGGAAGGTCCTAGAAAATAATTTGAAAAAAGAAAAATATTCGATAGATGAACTTTCTGCGTTACTTCGACAAAAGGATATTTTTAGGATTGCAGACGTAGAATTTGCTGTGTTGGAACCGCGTGGAAATTTAAGCACACTTTTAAAAACAGAAAATCGTCCTTTGACACCTAAAGATTTACAAATGAAAATGGCGAAAGAAAAAGAACCACAAACAGTCATTATGGACGGGAATATCATTGATGAATCATTAAGATGTTCTGGAAAAGGCAGAGGCTGGCTTTATACAGAGTTAGAAAAACTAGATGTGACTCTTGATAATGTGTTCATAGGACAAGTCGATTCCTATGGAGAGCTAACGGTCGATCTATATGATGATAAAATTGAAGTGCCAGCACCCGCTCAACGTCCCTTACTCCTGGCTACACTAAAAAAAGTTCAGGCTGATTTAGAGATCTTTTCTCTTGAGACAGATTGTGATAAATCAAAAGCAATGTACAAGAGAAATTCAGTAAAGGTACAAGAAACAATTGACAAGCTTAGTCCCTATTTAAACGGTTAAAAAAGGTCAGGAACTACGAAAAAATCCTTATCAATCTAAATTGATAAGGATCAAAAATTTCTAGGCACAGTTTTTTCAGGATTTTCACTGCGATGATTTATCGGGTTACTTTTATGCGAAAAAAAGCTGTGCAGGATCATTCCGACCATAACCAATACCATACCAAACCAGGATAATTCAGTCGGGAAAACAGTATTCAAAATTAACAATTCTCCTATTACTGCAAATAAGACCTCTATTGATTGCGTGGCCTCAACTGCAGCAAGCTTTTGCATATTCCCTCTAACAAGATCCGTTGCTTTAAAAAATAGAATGGTTGCAATCACTCCTGAGGTTACCGCAACAAGGCCAGATTGGACTATTTGTCCTTTGCTTGGTGGACCAACAGTTAATAAACCATAAACAGATAAAACAACCCACAATGGCAGACTTGCTAATGTCATCCCTAATACCCGTTGAAAGACATCAAGTCGCCCTCCACAAATATCCATCATTTTTCTGTTTCCAAGCGGATAGGCAAAAGAAGCGATTAGCACCGGAAGGACGCCTAAGGCGATCGCAGCAATCGATATGTGATTTGCCTGTTCCAATTGCATCAGAATAATTCCTAGGAGGATGATCAAGGACATCCCTAAACCTTTAAAAGGAATTCTCCCCTTTTTCTGGATTGGTCCTTTTTCAGTCATAACCATTTCGTAAAAAAGTGGGGCCAGCAAGGAACCTGAGATGATTGTGACCTGCCATGTGGCTGCAATGAGCCAGCCTGGGGCATAGGCAGCCGAAAAACAAATCGGACCATAAAATAAGCCGAAGCCCACCGTGCTCCATATAAACCAGCCGCCAGGTCGTTTTTTCATTTCCACAAGTAATGGTTTAAGATTTTTTCTTCCCATCACAATTGTGAAAAGAAATGGAACCATAAAGAAATACCTTAATGATGCACTCCAAATCCAACTACCCCCAGCCTGGTCCATCGATCGGTTAAGGATAAATGTAAATGCAAAAAAGAAAGCCGCAAGGATACCTAAAATTAAAGGCCGCATGGTTCCTCTATCCCTTCTGTATCTATATTTAATATGTACATAGTGTATTTTCCATGAAAGGAGGGAAATCATCAAGTAGTTTCCCTCTTTTCATTACTTGTTTGTTAATATGTTTTTAGAAATCAGGTGCATACTACCATTTTTTAAAGCATAAAGTTTTTGGGATAAGGATGAAACTTTATGGTCCCCCATTCGTAAAAATGGATGGAATGATTTTAAAAAAGTGAGGTTGATACCAATGTTTGGAAAAGTAGCCGCGGATATTTTGGGATTAAGTGATGTGGGTTCTGTCATTAAGCCGGAAAATTACGATAAGGTGGACGCAGATGATTATGTCATGCATGAAGACAATGAAAAAATTTATTTTCTTATCAAATCAAAGTCTGATGAATACTGTTTTACAAACAACGCCCTTATCCATTTAGATGGGACAAGTGCAACCAGCAAAAAGCGAATGCTCCACCGCTATAGTTATGCAACGAATAGAATCTCAGAGGTAAAACTCGAAACGGCGGGAACCGTTGACCTTGATGTAGAAATAAAATTTAAAATCGGCTCAGTTCCTTTCTCCATCGACGTTCATAAGAAACATATTGAAGAAGTTAAGGATTTATATAAAGCCTTAATCAAAATTTCAGAAATCTCACATGAAAATGAAATTTCGCTTCAGTTTGCTAAACAAAGCCTTGATGTCGCCTCCACTACTCTCGGTCGTGTGACAAGTTCAGACAGCAACTTGGTTGTTCAATTCAAAATGCTTAATCAAGCAGCCTTTCAGTGGTTAGAAGACAGCAAAAAACAATATATAGTAAAAGATTTCGGCTTTGTGTTTGAAAAGTATATTAATAACTAAAAAGTTAAGTAGGCGCATGAAAAATTATCATGCGCCTCCTTTTTTATCTATAATCTATTAATACATCCTCCAATGGTAAACGTGTTGTATTGAAAGCAGGTGCTGCCGCCTTCCCTAGTGAAATCAACACGATTGGGAAAAGTCGATCGGAGACATTGAACATTTTCACGAATTTATCTTTATCAAAGCCACCCATTGGAACGGTGTCATACCCTCTGTCTTTAGCAATTAACATCAACTGCATCGACACTAAACCAGCATCGAATGAGGCAATATTTTTCAAGACTTCTTCTGGAGCTAGTGGGTATGTTTTATTTGTACCTTCTATTAATCGATTCATATTAGCTTCGTCCATCAAACCAGCCTCGTATGCACTTCGATAGACTTTTTCCACACTTTTATACATTTCCTTATCGCCTAATACTGCAATAACGGCAGACGCTGTTTCTACTTGCTCTTGATTGTTGGCGATTGCTCTTAGTTCCTTTTTCGCCTCCTGATCTTGAATAACAATAAAACGCCATGGTTGAAGATTACTAGAGGATGGTGCTAGTGTCGATTCTTTTAGCATATCTTTAATTTCTTCTTGAGAAATATTGTAGGTTGAATCATATTTTCTGACAGAGTGACGTTCTTTTATCACTTCGGATAAACTTTTTATTAATGTGGTTTGCATGAGAGATTTCCCCCTGTGAATTTTTAACTTACTAAAAGTAAGTTCCGATTCATCTTACTATTAGTAAGTACATTTCGTCAAGTAATTCAAATATGGTATTATACAGTTAGAATAGTAAAAAAGAGGGATTTTATATGAGTGAACCTAACAACCAAGATTGTATGTCTCATTCTTCAGAGGAAATTAAACATATATGTACTAACTTTCATAAGGCAATCGAATTTATTGGCAAACGTTGGATGGGTTCTGTTATTTATACGCTTATGGAAGGACCGAAGCGGTACCATGAAATAATATCATCTATTCCAGGAATATCTGATCGTCTCTTAACCGAACGCTTACGTGATTTAGAAAATGAGGGATTGATTGTCAAAAACGTCATTACTACCTCTCCAAAAAAAGTGGAATATGAATTGACTCCAACTGGTAAAGAACTAGATGAGGTTATTCATGTGCTAATGAAATGGGTAAAAAAACGCGGGAAACCTCTATGATACACTGTCTCTATTTTAAATAAGGCTATGTTAAAGCTTATTGTTGATATTGGCACCCTGTTGATTGGAGTGGAAGGCGCGAAGACTCCTGCGGGAGGACGGGGCAGGGGAGACCCCGCAGGAGCGCAGCGACGAGGAGGCTCCCCGGACCGCCCGCGGAAAGCGAAGCGCCTGGAGCGGAAATCAACAGGCAAGTTTAACAGAGCTTTAACTAAAAAAGGCTTGCATCTATTTGATAGATGCAAACCTTTTTTGTTTTTATGGACTTGGCCGATGAAACAGCCCCATGACTTCAATTGTTTCGGTAATATTGACAAATGCTGATGGATCAACTTCTGAAATTAAGTTTTTAACTTCATTAAGTTCATATCTGGAAATTACCGTTATCATTACATTCCGTTGGTGATTTGAGTAGCCGCCAACCCCATTCATAATCGTCAAGCCTCGATACAAATTTGTCAGTAAATGTTCTCTCATTTCTTCGCCCTTATCTGTAATGATCATTAAAGTTAATTTAGCATGATCTGTATAAATTGCATCCACCACTTTACCTGTAACAAAAATGGAAACCAAGGTATAAAGAGCAGAATCCCAATCAAATAAAAATCCACTGATCAAGATGACGACTGCATTCATGCCTGAAAGTAAAACCCCAATCGGAAAATCCCTTTTTCTCGCCACAATCATGCCAATAATATCAAATCCCCCGGTCGATCCAGAACAGCGAAAAACTATTCCGACACCTAAACCGGTTAAAGCACCTCCGAAAATTGAGGAGAGAATTCTATCATCGGCAATGGCATGAACGGGAATTAAATAAAGGCCAATTGATATAATTATTACAGCAAAGATGGAATTCACGATAAATCTTTTCCCTAACATTTTATAACCAATAATCAATAACGGAAAATTCAGCAGGAAATTTGCCACCCCTGTATTAACAGGCGAGATCATTCCTAAAATCATAGAAATTCCGCTCAATCCACTGCTTAACACTTCATGAGGGATTAAGAAAAGGTTAAAGGCAACCACAACAATTAGAGATCCCGAAATCATTCCAACAATCTGCATGGTAAAAATCCTCCTATGAGAAACAGGCAATTAATTCTATTTAAAAATAATACCGATTCTTTCTTTTAAAGTAAATTAAATAATTTATTAAAAAGAAACTCAATTATCTGTCTATTCTAATTGACTGAGTAAAGACTTCTCGAATAATATATTATTGACAATTCTATAATAATATTTATACTTTAGTAATATATTAACTTTATACGATAAATCCTCATCAACCGATGAGGTAGAGGTCGCGGTTTTTATCAGTAAAGCGGACGAGATGAGAGAGACATCCCTGACTCCGTTTGAAAGGAAAAGCTGCCGAAGTGTGCTTTCATCTCTGAAAAAGCATGCTGGGGCTGTCTCCAAATAGGAACAGAACTGTCACGCTTAGACCTACCAGCTAAGCGTGTTGAGCTATCTTTCGGAAGGTATGATGCGGGGTATTTACAATGCCATCGATACTTCTTCGATGGCATTTTTTTATTCCAAACTCCTTCTCGAAAAAAAAGAAAAAAGAGGAGTCAAGACTATGCAAACAGCAAGAGTATTAAAAGAGAGTGAATATACTAGTGACTTAACACTACAACAGGATCCAACGGAATTAAAACGAAGCTTAAAATCCCGTCACCTCACAATGATTTCTCTTGGCGGGACGATTGGGACTGGACTTTTTCTAGCTAGCGGCGGCGCTATCCATAGTGCGGGACCCGGCGGGGCAATCCTTTCCTACCTTGTTATTGGTATTATGGTTTACTTTTTGATGCAGGGCTTAGCAGAAATGGGTGCTTATATGCCAGTTGCTGGAAGCTTTAGTACCTATGCAACCAAATTTGTCGATCCTTCCCTTGGTTTTGCCCTAGGCTGGAACTATTGGTATAACTGGGCAATTACAATTGCTGCCGAATTAGCTGCTGTAACAATGATTATGAAATTCTGGTTTCCACAAACGCCTTCATTCATTTGGAGCGGTCTCTTTTTAGTAATCATGTTTCTATTAAACTATCTTTCTGTTAAAGGATTCGGAGAAGCAGAATATTGGTTTTCCTTAATTAAAGTTGTTACAGTTATTATTTTTATCGTGACTGGTACTTTAATGATCTTCGGTATCATGGGTAATGAAGCGATCGGTTTCAAAAACTTCACTGTTGGTGACGCTCCATTTCACGGCGGCTTTTTGTCCATGCTGGGAATCTTTATGGCTGCAGGCTTCTCCTTCCAAGGGACAGAGCTTTTAGGTGTTGCTGCTGGTGAGACGGAGGATCCAAAGAAAGCTATTCCTCGTGCAGTGAAACAAGTTTTCTGGCGTATTTTATTATTCTATGTATTGGCTATATTAGTAATCGGACTGCTTATTCCATATACAAACGAGAATTTAGCAAATGGGGATATAACCGTTAGTCCATTTACGCTGGTTTTTCAAAAGGCAGGCATCGCTTTCGCCGCTTCAATCATGAATGCTGTTATTCTTACAGCTGTATTATCGGCAGGAAATTCAGGAATGTATGCATCTACTCGGATGCTCTGGGATTTGGCCCGTCAAGGCAAAGCACCAAAATTCCTTGGTAAATTAAACAAAAAAGGTGTTCCAGTCAATGCCTTAATTGCAACAACCTTAGTGGGAACACTCGCATTTCTTGCTTCCTTCTTTGGAGATGGAACGGTTTATGTATGGTTGTTAAACGCTTCTGGTATGTCCGGTTTTATCGCATGGCTCGGTATTGCAGTATGTCATTATCGATTCCGTAAAGCATTTGTCGCCCAAGGTAAGGACCTTAGCTTGTTACCATATAAATCAAAATTCTTCCCTTTTGGTCCGCTCTTCGCGTTTGCCGTTTGTGGGTTTGTTGTCTTAGGACAAAATTATTCAGCATTCACGGGCGACCAAATCGATTGGAATGGTGTTTTTGTTTCATATATCGGACTGCCATTATTCCTTATTGTATGGCTAGGATATAAATTTACAAAGAAAACTAAGGTTATACCTTTAGAAAAGTGTGATTTAAGTAATTAGTTTGTTTAGAAAATAGCACGCGAAAATTCTCGCGTGCTATTTTCTTAATCCAATAAAAAAACAGACTCAATTGAAGAGCCTGTTTTTAAGTATTACGCTTTCTTTTCCTCAGATGACCAAATGTATAAGTCTTCAATAGAGCAATTTAATTCTCTTGAAATTGTCATCGCAGTATTTAAGTTCATCACTTTTTTGGACAAGTAGTCGTTGAGCTGAGTTTGAGGAATACTTGTATTCCGTTCCAAACTTTCCAGGTCCATGCCGTTCTTTGATAATAAATCTTTGAGGTTACTTTTTTTCGCTTTATAATTTGTCAAAATGACACCTCACTTTTTTAAAAGCATAACACATTAAGTTCTTAATTGAAAGGAAGAAGGGTTTCCCCCTTTCCATCTTGGCTTATGTTATACTTAATTAGGAATAGGTAAAGGAGTGTGAAACATGAAAAACTCAAACAATCTGTACAAAAACGGACAGTCAGTTAACATTAAAGAAACTGGCGAGGTCGTCACAATTTTAAAATCACAATATGTTAAAAACATGAAAAGATATTCTTATATCGTTAAGGAACATCCAGAAACATTCTTTTTTGAAGAGGAATTAAAGGTTCTTTAATAAATAAAAAGGAGAAGGCCGATTCTGTGAATCAGCATTCTCCTTTTTAAATTTGTTTTAAAACTCGGCATTTCCAGTTGTTCTCGGGAATGGAATGACATCTCTAATATTAGTCATTCCAGTTAAGTACATAATTAAACGCTCAAAACCAATACCATAACCAGAATGTTTCGTACCACCATATTTTCTCAATTCAAGGTACCACCAATAATCTTCTTCATTCATACCAAGCTCATTAATTTTCCCAGCCAAAATTTCTTCACGTTCTTCACGCTGGCTGCCGCCAATCAATTCACCAATTCCTGGGACAAGTAAATCAGTTGCCGCTACTGTTTTGTTATCTTCATTTAATCTCATATAGAAGGCTTTAATTTCTTTTGGATAGTCTGTTACAAATACTGGGCGTTTGAATACTGTTTCACTTAAATAACGTTCATGCTCGGTTTGCAGGTCAAGCCCCCACTCTACCGGATAGGCAAAAGTTTCTCCGGATTCCCTTAAAATATCAATGGCTTCGGTATATGTCACACGGCCAAAGTCTGCTGTGTAGGCATTATTTAGACGATCCAATAACCCCTTTTCGATAAAGCTATTAAAGAAATTCATTTCTTCAGGGGCTTGTTCAAGTACAAAGCCAATCACAAATTTCACCATTTCTTCAGCCAAGTCCATGATATCTGGAAGCTCAGCAAAGGCAAGTTCCGGTTCTACCATCCAAAATTCCGCTGCATGTCGTGCTGTGTTAGAGTTCTCTGCTCTAAACGTTGGGCCGAAGGTATAGACATTCCGGAAAGCCAAGGCAAACGCCTCAGCCGAAAGCTGTCCGCTAACAGTCAAATTAGTTTCCTTGTTAAAGAAATCCTTGGTTAAATCTGTTTTGCCTTCTTCATTTTTTGGAGGATTGTCCATATCTAGTGTTGTCACTCGGAACATTTCTCCTGCACCTTCTGTATCACTGCCGGTAATAATTGGTGAGTGGACATAGACAAAACCTTTATCTTGGAAGAATTTATGCAATGCATAGGAAGCAAGTGATCTCACACGAAAAACAGCTGAAAACGTATTGGTTCTAGGTCTTAAATGGGAAATAGTTCTTAAATATTCAAACGAATGCTTTTTCTTTTGTAAGGGATAATCTACATTTGACAAACCTTCAATCACGATATTAGTTGCTTTAATTTCAAAGGGCTGCTTCGCTTGAGGAGTATAAATAAAGTCTCCTTCAATCCTAATGGATGAACTAATTGGTAACTTTGCAATATCCTTAAAGTTCTCTAATTGCTCATCAAATACAATCTGCACCCCTTTAAAAAAGCTGCCATCATTTAATTCAATGAACCCAAAAGTTTTAGAGTCGCGAATCGTGCGAATCCATCCAGATAACTGGACTTTTTGTTCAATATAGCTTTCCGTATTTCTGTACAAATCCTTGATTAAGGCCTGTTTCATTGGTTTTCCTCCTAAATCTTATGTAAAAAAGTAAAAAACCTTCCATCCCTTTTGGGACGAAAGGTAAAATTCCACCGTACGATCATCGTATTTCTTTTATCCCTTCAATATTATATAAAATACCATATCAAATAAGCAATTTTCAACAAAATTTCCGGTATGAAAGAGATTTATTTTAGTTTTTTGTAGATTCTTTTGAAAACGTGTCATTTTGAGCACAAATATGGTCAGAGAGCCATTCTTGGCGGTCAAGTAAGGCTGCTTTGCAATTGGTAAATAGATGATCGGTATCATACCAGATGATTTTTTTGGGAGAACTTGCAGCAGAATAAAAAGTGGCAGCATGGCCACGTTCGATAAATTCGTCATTTTTGGCGAATTGGAAGAGTATTGATGCCGGCGCAGCATTTTTTACATAGTGGATGGCATCTAATTTTCTAAGACTTGAAATAAAATATTCAAATCTTTCAGGCGGTAAAAAGCTGCGAATGATGGCTGCGATTGGATGTTCACTAGTCAGTTGCCACTCTGAAGCTTCCCCATACCCTGAAATTAAGACAAACGTATTAATGAGCGAATCAATTCCTGAAATTACCCCGCCACAAGCCGCTCCAAAACCGTGGCCAACAAAAGCAATCCGGGCTTCATCCACAATCGTAAGCTTACTAAGTAGTGTAACTCCCATCCTAATATCCATTACAGTATGAATGTATTCTTGAATATCCGCTAAGGCTTCAATTTTTTTTGTGAATTTTTTCCTATTAAGATCATCCGTTTGACTATTCCTACCGAAAAACGGTGCTTCAATTAGGAGGGAAATATAACCTTTTGTTGCAAGCAATTTTGCTTCATGAAAAAATGTTTTTCTATTTCCTTGACTAGGGTGCATAAAAATGACAGCAGGAAATGGTCCCCCCTTGTTAGGAATAATAAGAAAGGCAGGCATCTTCCTATTGAAAAGGCTTTCATAATTAACATCATAAATAGAATAACCTTCTTTTGAAATAGATGAAATCACCTCAAATCCTGCTCGTGTTTCTACATCGTAATCAAACATTCTTTACCGCCCCCGCGAAGATTCTTTTTTACTAATTTATTTGAATTTTCAGATTAATAGAACGAATAAATCTATAAATCTCTTATCCGTACAATTTCCCTTAAGTTTTTTAAAATTTTCAGAATAATAGCAGGAAAAACGTTGCTTATCGTCGAAATAGTAAAAAAATGTTTATACTTGATTTAAGAGGAGTGTTTGATGTGGACAAGATCACATGTATTGCCTACCTTTTATACAAGTCATCTAAGAATCAAGACATTAGAGAAAAAGCTATCCAATTATTGAATGGAGATGTATCAATTCGTGATTTAAAAAGAAATATATCTATTCAAGCCAATCTGGTCATCGCTGAATCGTTCCTGAAAAAGAATAAAATTGATAAAGATCAAGTTCAGCAATTTGCTGAGCAATTTATGTATCAAGAAATTTAAGGTATCTATTTTGGATTATTATCCAATTTGTTTTTCATAACAAAAAATACCAGTTCCATTTTGTGTTGTTGAAGTACTATAATAGATAAATCCTAATGATTCCCAAAAGCGTTGAGCCTTTTTATTTTCTTTTAAGACACCAATTCTAACACACTTCATTCCTCGTTTAAGCATCTCATTTTCATATGCTGCAAAAGCTTGTGCACCGAAACCATAACCTTGATAATCACTATGAAGCAGTAAAAGACCAAGCCAGGGGTAATGGTCCTTCGGATTTTCTAATAAGTAGTCAATTATTCCAATATAGGTGTCATCAAGCTTTAAAAATGCACTGTTAGTATTAGGATTTAAGAATTCTTCTTCCATGTCAGCAAGTGTTCTTGCCTCTTTGCCATTTTCAAAAATATTATATTCTGGATTCGAGTTTATCATTTCGAGTGCAATAAACAATGTTGCTTTTGTTACCTCTTCAAAATGCATTGAATTTGTTTACCTCCCTATTGTTTTTATAAAACAATTATATCAAAACTGAAAGTTTTAGTAACATTTGTCGAAAAAATATCGTCATAATTATTTAAATAACTTAATACACTGAATCGTTGTGTAATTTATGACTACACTTATTACTAATAATTTAAACATAGAAAAGGAGATTCAATTATGGTACAAGTAGAAGTAACAGTAACTTTCGAAGGAAAAAGCTATTTAACGAATGTCATTGCTAATCGGGAAACATCCGATGATGAAATATTCCAACTTGCTTTAGAACAAGTTCAAAAACAATGGAAAAAATAATATAGCAAAAAACAGCGGAAATGGATTCGGCTGTTTTTTAATTTTTTCTAGTTAGGTTATGAATTTGGCGCAAATGCATAGTACTTTTAACATAGCCTAAACTTAAAGAAGCTGTGTGCTCAGGTCATCGAGACATACAGCTTCTTTTTCATTAGCATTTACTTGGTTTTACAAGTGTGTAGGTATCTTTAGGAGCAACCTCCATTAGCGGGCTAATCCCAGTTGTTGCGATCATGTGAAGTTCATGCATGGCCCTTGTGCAGACGGTATAAAATAATTTGCGTTCACTTTCTTTTTTATATTGAGAACAATCGTACAAAATAACGGCATCAAATTCAATTCCTTTCGCAAGATAAGAAGGAATAACGAGAATTCCTTTCTCATACGAAATCGTTCCTTTTTCAATTAGATGGAGCGATACCTCGTTCTTGAGCGCTTCAAAGGCCCTTTTGCTCTCATCGGCTGTCCTGCAGATTACAGCAATGGTTCGATGGCCATCATCTTGAAAATCTTTAATTGATTTGATTATTGATCGCGTAATTTCATCGGGTTCTATTTCAGTAACTAACGGCTTCCTGCCTGTGCGGTTAAAGGGTTCAATATTTTCTCCACCCTCAATCAAAGCACTGGTAAAGTTAACAATCTCTTTTGTCGATCGATAGGTTTTTGTAAGGACAAACGATTCGATTGTCTCACCCGGTATATTTAGGTCAGATAAAACCGTTTCCGCACCAGTGGCACCAGAAAATATCGCTTGATTAAAATCACCGAGTAAAGTCATTTTGCTAAAAGGAAATAGCTTTTGTATAAAAGCAAACTGGAAGGGTGAATAATCCTGTGCTTCATCAATAAAAATATGACGAATAGTAGATTTGGACTTACGACCTTCAATTAAATCCTGGAGATAAACATATGGTGTGGCATCTTCATAAGGAATTTCCATATCCTTTAATTTCTTCACTGTCTTCCTGCAAATTTGGTCCCATTCAACTGGTAAGCGTTCATCCATATTTTCAGCTTGCTTAAAAAGCTGGTGATAAATTTTTGGAGAATCAATAAACTGCAAACTTTTTACTCTCGCAAATAATGGCCTGAATTTTTCTTTTACGACCATTTCAGCAAGGAGTTTTTGCTCCTGCTCAAAATCATCAAATGTATTTTCCGAAAATTGATTTTTTTCCTGTAGTGTTTTGAAGGCCTCCATAAAGGCTTCTTTATCGAGAAATTGGACTTCTTCCTCCACCCAGCTTCTCGAACGCTCTTGTCTAACCTTCCGCTTTAAATCTCTTAAAAGCCATTCCTTTACAATCTGCATGCGGTTGGGTATGCTAATGCTTTCTTCTAGTGAATAAAAATAATCATGGATCTCCTTTTTAGAAATCAATACATCTCCTCTAAATATTAAATCCCTAAAAATTAGACCCCTTTTCGTTAATCCATGCGCATATCGATCAATGATATTTTTATATTCAAGACTTGCTTTAAAACGAATTCCTTCAACTCTAAGTTTATATTCCTTTTCATCATCATTTTCACTTAACAAATATTCCATTTGCGTAAAGGCGTCTTCCACATTAAATTCTTTACCTAATCGAGAATGTAAATATTCCTGGAAGGTGGATTGCTGCATATTTTCTTCACCTAACTCCGGTAAAACCGTTGCTACATAGCTATTAAACAAAGGGTTAGGTGAAAAAAGCATAATATTTTCTGAATTCAATGTCCCTCGATAACGGTAGAGCAAGTAAGCAACCCGTTGCAGGGCAGCGGAGGTTTTTCCACTTCCTGCTACACCTTGGACGATCATAATTTTCGCCCGCTCATTGCGAATAATTTCATTTTGCTCTCGTTGAATAGTAGCAACAATGCTTTTCATTTGCGTACTCGCGTTGTTTCCTAGGACCTCCTGAAGCATTTCATCTCCGATGGTTACCCCTGTATCAAACATCCCTTTAATTTCTGAAGCCCTAATAATAAATTGACGTTTTAAGTTCATTTCCCCTTCAATCGTTCCTTCAGGGGTACTATATCTGGCAGGACCAGGTGAATAGTCATAATAAAGGCTAGATATAGGGGCACGCCAGTCATAAATCAAAAAATTTTCATCCTGTTCATCCATTAACGATGCAATTCCTAGGTATACCCGGTCCTCTGCTTCTTCCCCGTTTTCTAAAAAATCAATCCGTCCAAAGTATGGGGAATATTTTAACCTTGATAGTGTATTGAGTTGTTTATCCAAATGTCTATGGGTCCTCTCACGCTCTGAGAGCAGTTCGGCCTGTTGTTTGATACTCGCTGCTGTTTCTATCATATCATCAGGTTCATCCATATTGACGGTTACATCTTCCCAAAATTCTTTACGTATCTCGAGAACATCAGAACTTACCTTTCCAGCATTTAGCTTTAATTTATTTATCTTTTTTTCGATTTCATTTACAACCGTGGTCACTCTTTTTTGTTCCATTTTCAAGCCTTTGCTCTGTAAATCGCTCATCAAACCACTCCCCAGAAAAATGTTTTGGTCATTTGTTGACAATCGAATAAAATTGTGTTAATGTTATAATAGGTATTTTTAAAGTAATTACATCAATAAATATTTATGCCAAATATCATCTTATCATGCTCCTCCTACATTTTCAAGGAGATTTTTCTATGCCATTAACAAACGCCTTCAGGGGCGTTTTTTTATTGTCCTATCTAAGTTTATGTAATCCTCAATTTTCTTCCTATCCTTCTTCCTGTGATCCGCAAACTTAAATATATTCTTTTTGAATTATTTAATTCGTCCTATCCTAAATACTTATATAGATAGTATTGGAAAAAATTCAAAAAAAATTTATAAAATCTAATTGACAATATGTTTGAACACAACATATAATTTATCTTGAATTAAGTTATTTTGATTTCAAGATAAACGAATTAAAAAAACATACTGGAGGAGAAATAAAATGACAAAAACTAAATGGGCTCTTGATGCATCACACAGCAGTGTAGATTTTTCTGTTCGTCACATGATGATCGCAAACGTGAAAGGTACTTTCAATAAGTTTGACGCAACGATTGATGCAGATCCAACCGATTTAACAACTGCAAGCATTGAATTTTCAGTTGATACTGCAAGTGTAGACACTCGAAATCAAGACCGTGATGGACACTTGGTTTCTGCAGATTTCTTTGATGCAGCTAATCACCCAACAATGACCTTCCGCTCTACTAAAATTGAAAAAACAGATGACGATGAATACAATGTTACTGGTGATTTAACACTGCGTGGTGTATCAAAACCTGAAACATTTGCAGTTACTTTCGAAGGTCAAGGAAAAGATCCATGGGGAAATGAAAAGGTTGGATTTAGTGCAGAAGGTACGATCAATCGTTCTGAGTATGGCCTAGTTTGGAATGCGGCACTTGAAACTGGCGGCGTCCTTGTTGCTGACAAAGTAAAAATCAACCTACAAATTCAAGCAGCTAAAGCTGAGTAATTAAGATAAATCAAACACATCATTTATTTCAGGCGTGAATTCACATCGAATTCATGCCTAATTTTTGTTATAAAATACACCCATTGTAAATTAAAAGATTAGTTCAATCGCTATTTTCATATATGATATAAACCTTTTCAAAAAAAAATTAAAATCGCTGTCGATAAAATAATTCAACTGCTGTATCGTTATTCAATGACAGCAATTCGTTTTTAAATACCTTTTTACCAGATGCTGGTCGAGAAATCCCGCACTTTGGACTTAAAGTTCGTGTAAATGGACAATCCAAAGACAAATCTGTTGGATCGATCGTAATCTATAAGTAATTTAATGAGTCCCACCTTCTTACTTTAGAAGGTGGGACTTTTTTAGGGACGAATAGTAACTCTCGTTCCATTTGGTACCATATTCGCCAGCTGCATAACATCCCGATTATACATTCTCACACAGCCATGGGAAACGGCTTTTCCAATCGAACTTGGGTCGTTTGTGCCATGAATCCCGTAACCTTGTTTGGAAAGTGAAAGCCACAACACTCCAAATGGTCCCCCTGGATTATACTGCCGATTTACAATCACAAAATCACCTGTTGGAGTATCCGTCAACATCTTCCCTACCGCGATTAGAAAAATTTTTACTAGCCTTCCATTGTTATATAATGTAAGTCTTCGTTTTCCGACAGAGATTTGAATGGAAAAGGGTATAGTAGTGGGTTCTGGCAGACCTGGAATTTGGATTTTTTGGCCTACATGTAATTGCCCGACCCCAGGATTTGCTGCGTGAAGTCTACGGAGACTTACGCGATAATTAGCAGAGATAATCCCCAGCGTTTCGCCAGGCTTAACTATATGAATCATACGATCCCACCTTTCTTCTGATAGCATATGCCCATACAAGTTTATGGTTGCCTTATTTAGAATTGGTACTGATATCCTGCCTTTCTAGCTGGATCAGCATTATTCAAACCGAAATAGTGGAGCCATATCCTCTCTTACGTGGTTCACAAAAAAGTAATCATTACTTGCCTTATCATATCGATAATCGTTTCTCCATTCATTTATGTTTAAGGTGATATCTCTTATGGCATTTACAAACAATAGGATTTCTTCGTTAGTCATAATCGGATGTAATGAGAAACGAACCCACCCTGGTTTCTCCGACAGATCTCCTTGATTAATCTGTTCAGAAATATGCTTAGAGGAAGGTTTATCAATGTGAAGAAGATAATGCCCGTAGGTCCCAGCACAGGAGCATCCACCTCTTACTTGAATCCCAAACCGGTCATTGAGAAGGCGCACAATTAGATTGTAATGGATTTTCTCAATATAAAACGAAACAATACCCAGACGATCTTTTTTATGACCATCTAATAAATGAAGGCCGGGAATCTCTACTAATCTAGGTAATAAAATACTTAACTGTTCCTTCTCTCTTGTTAATATATTGTCCACACCCATTTGATTCTTCAAATTCAAACATAGGGCGGTCCGAATGGCTTGTAATATTCCTGGTGTCCCACCATCTTCACGCAGCTCGATGCTGGTATGATATTGGTGCTCGCCCCATGGATTCGTCCAGGTCACAGTCCCGCCCCCGGGATGGTCTGGAACATGATTAGCATATAATCTAGTATCAAAGACCAAAACACCACTAGTTCCCGGTCCCCCTAAAAACTTATGAGGAGAGAAAAAGACGGCATCAAGTTTTTCCAATGGGTCCTTTGGATGCATATTAATGGTCACATACGGAGCCGCAGCCGCAAAATCGACTATACAAATGCCACCATGTTGATGCATAATTTTTGCTAATTGATGGTATGGGGTTTGAACCCCTGTTACATTGGAGCATGCTGTAAACGAACCGATCTTCATTTTTCTATTCTTATATTGATGCAGCAGGTGAACAAGCCGGTTTTTGTCCACGCCTCCATCCTCGTCTGGACTTAATACAACCACATCCCCCAGTGTCTCGAGCCAGGATGTCTGATTTGAGTGATGTTCCATATGCGTAATAAAAATTACTGGTCGCTCATTTTCGGAAATCTGCAGCCGCCCTTTCCACTGTTCATGAACTCTAATTCCTAATAATCTCTGAAACTTATTCATCACAGAGGTCATTCCAAATCCATCCAGGATTAGGGCATCATGCTCGTCTGCGTTAACATGTTCCTTAATAATTTTTCTGGATTGATTATATATCCCTGTCATCATTAAACTAGTTATATTCGATTCTGTATGTGTATTTGCCATAAAGGGTCCGAATACCTCAGAAATTTTCTGTTCGATGGGTCGATAAAGTCGTCCGCTTGCCGTCCAGTCCGCATAGATGATTTTCTTTTTCCCATAGGGGGAATCAAACACTTGGTTCGTCCCAATCACTTGTGAGCGAAACGGTTGAAAATATTCTTCAAGGTTATCCGGGATCCGATAGGTTTTACTTCCAATATTAGCGGTGATCATTTGTTTCACACCTCACAATATAAATCTGTTATTAATATATGCAGGAATCTATAGCACGGTTTCTTTAACGAAATCTAAAGAGAGCAGCCTCCTATAAGGGCTGCTCCTCTGGTATTTCTCCAACTTAATTAAATTGTTTAATGTTTACATCTTCAGACAAAAATCTTACATAATTCTTACGAATATGCTTTTTTTCAAATAAAAAAGCAGCCTCATCAATTGATAAGGCTGCTTTTGAGTTATAGGGGGATGAAATTACTTACTAATATGTAGTAATTTTCGCAGATTCTTTCCTTGTTACTTCTTCAATTTTTTGAATAAACATTTGAAAAACTCGCCTTTTTTCCTCTAGGTCTTTTATGTATTCTTTCAGTTGGTTATAGCTTTCTTCAAATGGTTTATGGTACATGTCACGAATTTTATCAATAATTTCCTCATTTACTGTCGATTGAATTACTTGCTTGGTAATCCCATATTTGTAAGAATAAACCTTTAATTCCTGTGCCACTTCATCATATTCATTTGCAATTTCAGTTAAGACTAGTGAAATATCATCTTTCCACTCATCTAGTGATTTTTGCAAGTAGGATTTTGCCATTGTCTCTTCCATATAAACACCCGCCCTAATACAGTCTCGATTATGTTTACACTATTATAACGTGGTTTGATTACATAGAGGTTTCGGCTAGTTTACATTGTCTTTTCAATAGCTATTTTTTTGAGTCTTTCTCCTCAATCACCTGAGTAATTGGATCCACACTAGTAATACTTTCTAGTTTTTTAATACGTGGCAGATTTCCTGGGATAAAGAACTCAAATAAAATCAATAAAAAAACTGTGCAAACCGATTGGTTGCACAGTTTTTTATGTTTCTAACTAAAAGATGGTTTTCGTAAAGAACAATGGGAGCTTTCGGAAAGAAGTTCTGGTGCAAAATCAGCCAGTTTCTTGATAAAATAACATGTTTCTGGAAAGTGGTGCTCTAAGAACCTGAGGGTGGTTTTATTTAGTAACCTTTCCCCCTTGTACTTTTCCACAATAGTCTTTATATACTTATTCATTTCAATTACGGTTCTGCCTACTTCTAATGCTAGTTCCTTTTGACGCGGGAATCCCTGCTCAGTAAATCGTAGAAATCCCTTGATATGATGATTCTGCAGGATGAACATCTGAAATCTTTGGGCATAAAGATCGGTTTGCCGATCAACAGCTAATTCTATAGGATCTATCAAATTCCTTAGTAAAATAATGTGACCCAATTGATCTTCGAGCCATAAATCTAACAGTTGATCGAGCCGTTGCGGCACAGCTTCCTGCCCATTGGCATAGAACGTCAAGAGCCGTAAATATTCTTGATTTTCACTTAAGGTTCCATTCAAATACGTGGGCGATAAATTAAAATTCACCTGATTTTTGATTCTTAAATTTTGTAAGTGTCCCTCGTACCGGTAATATTTATGGGCCACAGAATAAGTTTGTTTAGAAAAAGAAATCAGTTCACTTGCTGAAAAACTCAAAGCAGGATCGATATTTCGAAGATTATTAAGCAGGCTGCCGAATGATGAAATAAATCTTTCAGCAACTGCTATTTCGTTTTTTTCTTCAGGTGATAAATGATCCCGAACGAATACGGCATGATCCTGAAGAATTTCCAGCCAAAATAAATGCTCCTCCCACACACTAATTGTTGTTGTCATAGAATAGTCCCCCCTACATAGAGAATATTCATGGCAAACGACTATATATGTAACATTTTTGTTAATACTTCCTTGCACAACTAATTTTTTGCCCCAAAAAACGAATACCTCTTAAAAGTAATAGTTATTAAATTAGTCTATCTTCACTGCTTTTTCGAAATCATCGAGTGTAGTTGAATATTTTATATACGTTCGAGGTAAATAGTAAAGCTCGTTCTTAAAGCCTGTCATTGAAAATGGGCCTGGCGTTGTAGTCAGTCCATACCGATAATACTTTTTCGCTTCCGCCACCACATATTCATTCGTATTCCCATAGGGGTACGCTAGAGCAAAAACAGCTTTACCTGTTATTTGCTGAATTTTTTCTTTCGATTCTTTTAGTTCATATTTTAAGTTTTCCTCTTTGATTAAATCTGGATGTGTAGCTGTATGTGACTGAATAGATATTAATCCTGAATCTGCTAACATTTTTAAATCTGCTTTAGATAAGCGGTTTGCCCTTCCTACGAAATCAGAAATCACAAAAAAGGTACCGGCTGGATGAAAACTTTCTGTTGTGAGTTTTTGAAAAATCGAATAGGCATTAAGATTATTTTTGTAACCATCATCAAATGTGATAAAAATTGGCTTTTGAACAGTTTTAATATCCTTCCAACGCTCGAAAGTTAATAAGGTATAACCATGATCTCTTAAATATGCCATTTGTTTCTCAAAATTTTCTGGAGTTACATATAACTCCTTGGATCCAATACCGTTAAATTGATCGATGGAATGATAAATTAATATAGGAATCTTTTGCTTAGCATAGACGCTTTTGGGAAGACCTAAAATGAGAAGAGATAAGAATAGTAATAAAATCTTTTTCATAAAATTCCTCGCTTTTTGCGTTTTATATTTACCTCCCCCCTATTATTCCTCCAAAATATCATTTCATTAAAAAAGCTGCTTTTGGCAGCTTTCTACGATGGATGAGATCAACTCACAAAAAAGTTAAACAACTGGATTGGAGCTAGGGATTTTTTGTCCTGATGTATATTTCTTATTTTTCTTCCTTTTCCATTCCACAAATAATAGGTTCATCACAATGGCTAGGTATACTGCAATTGGAAAGGCTACTGAACTATCCAAAAATATGGAAAAAGGGATGACGACTATCCGAAAAGTAACGAACACCCATGTTATTGCATAACTACGAAGAATCCAGATCTTATGTGCACTTATTTTCCGCTGGGTTGCCTTGATTACGCCCATAGAAGTAGTCCACAGCCAAAAAGCATTTAGGACTAGAAATGCAATGGTTGACCCCTTTCCTCCTGTTGCAAAAAGAGAAATATATGGTACGACAAGTATATTAATAAAAATTGCTACTGCATAAATTTTGCCTAATATTTTATGGAGCTTTGGTTTCCTTTGGCTTATCTTAGTCATTTGAAAAGGACCAATCGCTAGAGAGATCGTACCAAATAAAATATGAGGATAGAAAAACCACTTCCACGTTGTCAATGAAAAATCTGGGTTTTCCATTTTTCCCTTAACCATTGGTGCCCATTCCACACCATTCAATAGAAACATAACAAAGATATAGACGGCGAATAAAGCAATCGTAAAATATAAAACGCCAATTGTAAGTTTCCTTTTCGTCTCATTCTTCATTTTATTTTCCTCCATTACCCCAAATTTTTTCAAAATATTTATATGGTACGGATCTGAATGGAAGTGGGATGATCCCTCTCTATCCTAATTAAATGTATACCCATTATTAACACCTCACTTTGGAAATGTACCGATGGTCGGTTTGTTTTTATCGTACAAACCCCCACCTAATGGGGCCCAAGAAAAGATTCATGTTAATGTCTTCATAATCACTTTAAAAATATCACTTGCATCTACTTTGTCTTCTTCTGAGGAGCTCAAACTTTGCGTGACCCGTAAACCGTATGAAAAGGTCATCATTAGTGTTGACATCCTTTCTGCATCAATAGTAGGAGGGATCACGCCATTTTCCTGCCCCATCTTAATCCATTGGGTACCAGTATCTTTACTGTAGCGGAAAAGTTCAGTAAGGATATTTTTGACCTTTTCATTTTCTTGGCTTAACAAATATATAAAAATTAAGTTTCCAATATCATTGGAATTTTGCCGTGAGTGGAAAAATCGACTGACAACCGCAAACCGTCCTTGATTAGGACTATCTTCTTGCATGGATTGAGTAATTGTCATTTGAAATTTTTCATTCATTTCTTCAATTTTAGATTTTAGAATGAGCCCGAACAACTCATTCTTACTGTCTACATAATGATAGATGGCCCCTTTAGATAGTCCAGATCTTTCAATAATGTCTTTTAGTGTCGTATTTCTACAGCCTTTTTCGATAATGATTTCTTCAGTTATTGATAGGATGTGCTGAAAGCTCGGGCTATCATAAATAGTTGAATTAGCCATAATACTACCTTCCTTAATTTCATGATGAGTTATTTATTATTAGTTAATAGGTCTAGACGTGTTTTTGCATACCTGCGATACACAATTGTAAATAAAATCGTTGCACTAATCACGCCATAAAAAATCAGTTGTGACACCGCTAAAAATGCCGAGACCGATAGTTCGTAGACGAGAATGATTTTGGCAATCGCCTCACCTAATAATGCGATTCCCCATATTGCTGTCATGATTCTAAGGACTAACCGAAAATATGGATGCTCCCAGTTTTTTTCGAATTGCTCCTTCTTTTCCGTGGCTTCACTTGCACTAAACCTGATGGCAAAATGATAAATTAATGGCTTTGCAAAGAACAAGGATGCGATAAATATCAGGCCTAGCAATCCTGTAACCATTGATTCTCTTAACAGGATAAGCCTTTCATTTCCACCAAGAACGAACGCCAGCAAGCTTAATACAAAGCCAGTTAGCATAAATAAACCAAACGCATCTGCTTTTCTATATTTCACAAGATGGAAAAGATTATCCGCCAATGGAATAAAAGTAGCAATTAATAACGCAACAAAACTTGTGTAGTAGTCTAATAGTAAGTTATAAACGATAACTGGTATCACTCCATTTATTACAATACTTAATACAATCGATTGGATCAATTTCTTTTTATAATTTACTTTCACGTGTTTGCCTCCCCTTTTTCACCTTTTAAATGTAATAAACTTATCTTACAAACCGACCGCCGGTTTGTCAATTGTTTTATTTACTTTTTTTCCCTTTTCGTATTTAAATTGCAATCTATATTCATGTGACATCCTTTCTTAATAAGTGGTAGACTAAAAACAACATTCTTCAGAAGGGGAGCTATATTCATGACCAATTATAAAGTTTTATTTTTAGATATCGATGGAACATTACTGGGACCAGATGGTACGATTGAAGATTCAACAAAAAAGGCCATTTCAAAGGTTCAGGCTCAGGGCTTGGAAATTTTCTTAGCTACTGGAAGGCCACTACATGAATTAGATGAACTCGCAAAAGAGTTAAATATTCACTCATTCATTGGTTATAATGGTGCATATGCCATTTATAAAGGTGAAGATATATTCCAGGAGCCTATGAAGAGTTCTACAGTTATGAATTTCTTAGAGATTGCTAAGGATAACCAGCATGAAGTGGTCCTGTATACGAATAATAAGAACGTTTTTACCAATGTAGATTCTGGGATCACAACGGAGTTTATGCACAAATTCCACTTACATAAAAATGAACCTTATTCACCTTCAGTTAATAGTTCGATCTTAGGGATGACACTAGTCAATCTAAATAAAGATGACCCTGTCCTTTACAATAATGAAGAGGGAATCCATTTATCCCAAGTCAATGTCGAGGGAATGCATCATTGCTATGATGTAATCAGGGACAAAGTAAACAAAGGCTATGGAGTTCAAGTAGTTTTGAATCGGTTAGGCATCAATCAAGAAAGTTCGATTGCATTTGGAGATGGAATGAATGATAAGGAAATGCTTCAAAACGTGGGCGAAAGCTTTGTCATGGGTAACGGCCATCCGGACCTTTTTAAATACGCAAAGCATAAAACTACCAGGGTTACTGAATCTGGAATTTATAATGGGTTGAAAAAGCTTGGGTTGGTGAATTGAGATAGGAGATAAATCATGTAGCCAAATAAAAAGTGCAGAACATTTCAATTACATTGAAACACTCTGCACTTTTTTGCGCTTTATATCTTTGTGAAAATTATCCCCAGTAGAGCAGTACAAACACCGATCACTTGATATCTTTTTAATTTTTCTTTAAAAAGTAAAAACCCCGCTAGAACCACTACTAGACAATTTAAACTTACAATTGGAAACACGATACTTGCCGTTCCTACCTTAAGGGCATAGAAATAACTGCTATATCCCAAAATGCTAATTAGTCCAACAATGGATCCCACATTGGCTTCTGACCTCTGCCACTTTTCTTTTTTCAATAGACTGCAAATAGCTAAATAGACACTCCCCCCGCCATACATGGCAATGAGGATATCTAATGAATTTATTTGCAGATAGGATGTAGTTTTCATTAAAACCCCTAGTAAACCAAAAGAAAATATTGCAAGCCCAACGCGAATCATCCAAGGGAAATAATTTATTCCTCTATTATTACCAGATGAATACTGGATGGCCATGGCTGAGCCAAGCATAATTATGATTCCTACCCACTGAATCACTGTGATATGTTCATGAAAAAGAACACCAGCACATACGATTGGAAATATTGTATTTGTTCCTACTAATGGCGATGTCAAACTAGCAGGGCCCTTTTCAAAGGCCTTTGACATTTGGATATTTCCGTTTGCATTTAATATTCCAATAAAAGCTCCTAGTAAAATGGTGATAAGATTCAAATGGACTGTCCCGTTTACAAAAGCAAATCCCAAAGTTAATAGGAATGCTACAAAATAGAAGAAGAACTGAATATGTACTTTCGACACCTTCTTCTCCGTGCTCCACTTGAAAATAGTATTATTAGTCCCAAAACAAACCATAGTAACAAAGGCCGCTGCAATCCACATGTTGAGATCCTTCTTTCTACATCAGTTCCACTCCATATAATAAACCTCATTTCTACTCTGCTCAATCGTTTTTTTTTAATAAATGCTCAATTTGCAAAATATTGTTGTTATTTCATGCTTTCCGTCTTGTTTTGATAGCTTTTGTCATCTAGCAGGAAAATGTGCTACCGAATGGTGAATTACTAACATAAAGATGAATTATTTCCGAGATAAATAGAAAGGAATGATTTTTATATGAAGTCCTATACCTTAAAAGAAGTAGCAAAAAAAATAAATACAACACCAGGCACCATACGTCAATGGGAAAAAGATTTAGTTGATTTACTAGAAATTCCTCGTACAAAACAAGGCGCAAGAATATGTACAGATAGGGAGATTGACCAGCTAATAGAAATTAAACAACTTTATGAAAAAAAGTTAAGTAAGGAAACAATCAGGGAATGGATGCAAAAAAAACTTCACCCTAAAAGTGAGGATATACCCCAATCCCCCGCAGTTTCACAAGAGACCATTGAAAATCAGGATGTCTCAGAATCACTCGCTGTTTCACTCAAGGCCATTGAAAATCTGGATATGCAAGAATCACCTGTGGTCTCATTAGAGGTCATTTCTGACACAGCCAAACCGATAACCATACAAGACGCTATAGATGCACATCAGTTTTTCGAGGCAATGGATACGTACAAGCAAAATTTCTTAAGCGACGTAAAAGATGAAATCCGGACGGTTGTTCGAAGAGAAGTACTAGATGAAGTAAAAAAGGAAATAAGGAATGGAACCTATACCACAGTTAAATCATTATCTGACTCGATATATAAATCATCTGCTAACACAAGAGCTGAAATTCAGGAGTTATCAGAGACTCTTGAAAAAGCATCTGAACTATCAGCTGACTCATTACAGTACCTATCCAACAACATTGCTAACGTTTCAATCGAGACTTCGCAAGAAATTTATACACTTTCCAAGCAGTTGTCAGAAACTTCCGAAGAACTATCCCACTATGTGGATGTTACTAATAACGAAATCTCAAGTCTAACTGAGGTAATGTCAAAAGAACGTGAATTTTTCCTTGAAGAGCGTAATCAGTACCGACATGAAATTTCGCAAAGAGAATTAGCCTTTCAACAAATGCTTAACAGTTATAGACATGTGGCAGCAACAAAAGAAAAGAAATGGTGGAAATTCTGGACATAATACGAAAGTTTTCTTCGATTAGAACGACTCCCTTAAACAATAATTTCGTCACTCGTGGATTGCGGTTTATTTTACCAATGGAGGGATTCGAAATGAATACAAGTGAAGTAGCAAAATTATTAGGAGTATCTACAAGTACTATTCAGCGCTGGGTAAAACAGCTTGAACTTCCAATGGAAAGAAATGAGCGTGGTCATTACCATTTTAGCAGCGAGGATATAGAACTATTAAAAAAAATACACGAACAGCTCCAAAACGGGACACTAATCCAAGAAATAGTCCCATTAAAAGAGAAAAAAAATACTCGAAAAGGTGCTGTTAAAGCGGTAAATGACAATCAAGCACTAGAAAAGTTATATTCAAAAGTCAGTGAATTGGAAAGTAATCTAAATTCAAAAGCAGATTCGGTTGCTTCCTATCAACTCCTTCAGCATCGCCGTGAACTAGAGGATTTGCAACATCTTGTAAAAGATTTATCGCAGCAAGTAGAACAACTTCAAAAACAAATGAACCAACTAAAAATGACCTCGCAAATGGAAGAACCACTTGTATTTGATCACAGTAAAGTAAAAAGAAAAAAGAAAAATATTGTCAGTTCATTATTTGGGTTTTAGGTCGTTACAATTTTTCTAATTTAAATCCACAAAAAATAGCCGAACTGGTCCATACTAGTTCGGCTTTCATTAACCACTCCCTGTATTCTTTTAAACTTTAAATTCGACAAGCGGTTGAGTATATTTTTTAATTAAATAACTTCCTAGAACGATACAGATCATAAAGGAAAGAACGAAAAGTAAAAGATAATTCCCTGAAATGGAGATGATACTTTTATTTGGAAGAATCTCTTGGAGCGATTTAATAATAAATCCATGAAGCAAATAGACATATAAAGTTCTTTCACCAATTTTCGTTACTTTAAATTGATTGGAAGGTATTAATGCTAAAAACCCAAATACAACTATTAATGTCAGCCCGTACTGAAGTCCTCGCAACAGCCCATCGACCAACTCTTTTTCCCCCATATTTGCGTATGATGTATCGCCCAGAAGCCATGGCACCGCATCTTGAGGGAAACTGAACCCAAAGAAAATATAAGTCCCGATAATGATTATTATACCAACTGGAAGTGAATATCTGGCCCGAATTACTTTCTTTAACTGATCACCATTTAGTAAAAACCCCAAGAGGAAATAGGGAAAAAATACAAATGTTCTTGATAGGCTTAAAAAACTACCCGCGTGATCAACAAAACCAATCGCAATTCCCAAGACAATGGCAATAAAAAAGCCCCTCCATCTTAACCTTGCAAAGAGATATAGCAGTAAATTCCAAAAAAACAAACTCATCAAAAACCAAAGCGACCAATGAGGATGTAAAAAATCAAATTCTATATTATTTTCCTGCCCATTTAAATAATAATAAATGGAATAGATCATCTGAAAAATAAAATAAGGAAGTAATATCTTCTTAATAGACTTTATAAAGTAGCCTTTCTTTTTATAACCTTTCGCGAAGTATCCAGAGATTAGGATAAAAGCAGGCATATGGAATAGAAAAATAACTGTATATAAAGTGAAAAGGATCCCATCATGTTCCTTTAATGGACTTATGAGGTGCCCAAAAACGACGAGAAAAATCAAAATGAATTTTGCATTATCAAAATATTTACTCCTTTTTGAAGCTGAAGCCATCATATCACCCCATAGGTTAATTCAATCAAAAAGGTATATTAATATTTTTTTCAAACCCTCACCATTTAATTCCCACGACCAATTCTCTTAGTCGTTAACCAATCATAACAAAAGAACATTACAGGAATATGTATATAAATTAACTTTCTGTTGCATGGTTATTACGATTTTAAAATAATAATCTCATATACCTACGATTATATTACTACTTCACTCTTAATAAACCCTTAAAATTGAATGTTAAAAAAACAAAAAAAGGCCACTCCTTTGTTCGTTAAGGAATGGCTTTTACTAATTCATAAAGTAATATCTACAAGATGGTTCCTGATGATTTCCTGATAATTCTCTCTTAATTGATCTTGTGAAATCCGAAGCGCTTTTGAAACGTGATAAAGATATTCATGGTCGCTTCGAAGCCAAGATGAATAATTTCTTTTTAAATACCGTTCTGCTTCCTCAAATGCCGAAAAGACTTGCTCCAATTTCTTCTTATTATGTACAATCGAGAAATTACCATCTCCACTAGGGATAATATATGAACTTTCTCCCATCGGATTCTGATAAGATGTACCAACCTGTGAATCCTTAACATTAAATTCATTCCGATCTGCATCTGGTTTAAGTGGAATCATTTCAAAAACATTTAGTACAAACTTTTCAAACGCTTCCCTTGTCATTTCCGATCCAGAGGCTTTCGGATGTCCTCCTCCTCCGTACCTTTTTGCATATTCGGCTACATTTATTTCATCATGAATGGTTCGAAATCCCATCTTCTTTCCACCCATATTCAGAAGAACAATCATATCCAAATGCGGATATAAATTATTTAATTCATTTCCTAGCTCTGATAAATATTGTTCGGCATGAACAATTCCAACACAGTAATCATCAATAAAAGTTTGCACCAATTGTCTACTTTTCGAATGGATATAACGATGAATTTTTTGTTCCTCGATATCAAGCAGCATATGTTCGGTATCGGTCAAAACAAATGATTCATTATTTTCAGTCAACCTTTTTAACATTTCCTCCTCAAACAGTTCACGACTCATAATATAGAACAAATCATTTAATCGTTTGGCTGTTAAATTATTATTTTCATCCCACTCCCAAGTGTCATATTGACGTACTAATTCGATAAATTCTTCAAGTGCTTTATTTCGTTCGATCATTTTGTGTTCAATTAAGTAATCATAAAATAAAGAAGTTGCACAAGTCTTTTTTCCCGTCTCATACTCAGGAATTACGCTCCCCCATTTGTATTGATTAAAATGCAAAGCAGTCACATGATGATCAATCATTTGAATTGGTTTTCCCTTTTGGAACCGCTCCTCGAGTTTTTTCTCTACCTGCTCATTTACAGCCAAATCAGTAATGTAGATTTCCACATTATTATTCTCAGGGTTTTTAATAATTGCTTCCACTCTTTGATTTAAATTTCGATAAGAACAGTAAAATATATTGGCCTTGTCTGCAAATGCCAGTTTCGCAATAAGTCCACAACCAAGACCATCAAGATCAATATCCGTAAAAATAATCATCCTATCTACCACCATCCATTTTTCGCTTCATAACGTATCGTTTGGTTTTAGCAAATTTTTTATGCAGGTTAACCTAGTTATGATTTAACATTAACCTTTATTTTATCATATAGAAAATAATACCACCTACCACTATGACCTGGTGATAGTAATCACAGACATATTAAAAATGACATGGTATGATTCATGGGAAGTTTCTAATACAAACAATGAAACGGGGTTATAATTTGAACTTTCCACAACTTAAAATAGGCCATATGAGACCTCAGGTTCCAATCATGCAAGGTGGAATGGGTGTCGGTATTTCTCTAAGCAAATTGGCTTCAGCTGTCGCAAATGCAGGCGGGATTGGGATTATCTCTGGAACAGGGATTTCAACTGACGAAATGAGAACACATATAAGAAAAGCTAAAAGTCTGATCAATGATGCAGGATACATTGGTGTAAATGTTCTATTCGCGATGAATGACTTTGCTGAAAAAATGAAAGCAGCTCTAGAAGAAAAAGTTGACTTTATTATTTCTGGAGCTGGAATCTCACGAGATATGTACGCATGGGGAAGAGAAGCAGGAATTCCTGTTATCTCAATAGTCTCGTCTGCTAAATTAGCCAGGATTTCCGAACGACTGGGAGCAGCAGCAGTTGTCGTTGAAGGCTTTGAAGCAGGGGGACATCTTGGAACAGACCGCCCAATGTTTGATATCCTCCCAGAAATCGTTGAAGCGGTTTCCATCCCCGTTATTGCGGCAGGAGGAATCATGACTGGCGGCGATATTGCAAAAGCTCTTGCAATGGGTGCGTCTGGTGTACAAATGGGAACACGCTTTGTAGCCAGCGAGGAATGTGATGCCCCATTAACTTTTAAACAAAAATATGTTGATGCAGGTAAAGAAGATTTGGTTTTGGTAAAAACAACCGTTGGTCTTCACGGAAGAGCCATTAATAATAATTTTGCAAAATTAATTAGTGGTACAGATAAGCTAAAAATCGCTAAATGCATTGATTGCTTAAAGAATTGTTCTTACCGCTTTTGCACCATGGATTCTCTTTTGGTATCCATGAATGGTGATACGGAAAATGGCCTTGTTTTTGCAGGGGCTAGGGTTGGAGAAATCAAAGATATTCTTCCCGTTCAAACAATCATTAATAATCTTACATTAGAATACAATCAGGCTATCTAGCATATTTAAAAGAGCCAACCTTACGGTTGGCTCTTTCCTGTTCCTGTTATGGTAAATTTTTGAATTTGTTCTGAATTGGTGTACGTGGCTTTGGCTCTGGGATTACATCAGGATAGCCTACTCCGAGAACGCCAATAATATCATAGCCATCCGGAACACCAAGAATCCCCCTGTTTTTGGGCGTAATGCCAATGGATGACCAAAAGGTCCCAACTCCTTCTGCCCATGCAGCTAAATTAAAATTTTGGATAAAGCATGCAGTTGCCAGCGCATTTTCCACTGTTTCTATGGATGCCGCCCCGTGCTTGGATAAAATCATCAATACTATTGGTGCGTTTCCAAAATTAGTTTTATGGTTTAGCTTTTCTCTTGTTTCTGCTCCAATAAAGTAAATCTCCCATGGTTCTGTCATGCGGTGATTGGGTGCCATGGCAGCAGCCTCTAGCCATGAGTGAAGTAAATTTTTATCAATTTCATCAGGTTTGAATTTTTTTATGTTGCGCCGAGTTTTAATTAAATCAATAATATTCAATCAATAACTCCCCTTTTATATTCATATCGAAACCCATCGTAATATCTTATGTCTCTCCCTATATTTTGTACGTAAAAGTTTTAATTCGCCAGTTTATAATATCCCCGTTTTAAGCCATAATAGCAAAACCATAGTGATTGGACAAAGAAGAAAATCCCCCAAATCGGAGCCGGAATAAAACCTGTGATCTGCGCAAGATTTGCTGCATCCCCTGCTGATTGGGGTTGAAATATACTGATAAATAATCCTCTTTTATATAAATTTAGTAACTAACAACATTTTAACATTTTTTGTTATTAATATTGCAAATTTCAACTTAGCGTATAAAATCTGCATGATTAGACAAAGAAACAACTTATGTGTTACCATTAAGTTGTTGCATTGACGCAAGACAACTTAATTATTGGGGGGAATGGAATTGATAGAATTTAAAAACATTGTTAAGAAGTATCGAACAAAAACAATTATTAATCCTTTTTCATTGGATATTGAGGCTGGACAGTTAGTTGTTTTTATTGGACCGAGTGGCTGTGGGAAAACCACCTTACTGAAAATGATTAATAAATTGATTCAGCCAACTTCTGGAAAAATTTATGTAAATGGGACGGATATCTCAACCATAAATCCGATTGAGCTCCGCAGAAACATTGGCTATGTCATTCAAAATACTGGTTTATTTCCACATATGTCCATTAAAGAAAATTTAGAATTGATTCCAAAGCTAAAGGGTGAAGATCCCGCTTCGATTACCCAAAAAACAGGTGAATTGCTAGAGTTGGTCGGCTTAGATCCTAAGGAGTTCTTACATCGTTTTCCGAAGGAATTGAGCGGGGGACAACAGCAAAGAATTGGCGTGGCAAGAGCCTTCTCAACCAACTCCGATATCATTTTAATGGATGAACCATTTAGCGCCTTAGATCCAGTCACAAGAAGCTCCCTTCAAGATGAACTCTTCCAAATGCAAAAGGAATTAAACAAGACGATTATTTTCGTCACCCACGATATGGACGAAGCTATTAAAATAGCAGATAAGATTTGCATTCTAAAAGACGGTGATATTCTCCAATATGATACGCCTGAAAACATTCTTAAAAATCCTGCTAATGACTTTGTTGAAGAATTTATTGGAAAAAGAAGAGTTTGGAATAATCCTGAATTATTAATGGCCGAGGATATTATGATACCTAATCCAGTAAAAATTACCGCAAGGCGGACCGTACTTCAGGCCATTGAGATTATGAAGGACCATAAGGTAGACAGCCTTATAGTTACTGACAAACAAAATGTCCTTAAGGGTTTAGTGACATTAAAAAGCATCCAGTTGTTAAATCGAACGACGTCGATTGAAATGATTATGGAACAAAATGTCCTATCCGTTTCACAGGATGCCAATTTAATTTCTGTTTTAGCTACAATGAATGAACATAAAATCGGTTATGTACCTGTTGTGAATGGTCATAACCAATTAATTGGTCTCATTACGAGAAGCAGTATTCTATCTGCATTAAGCAGCCAACTAATTGATTTGGAGGTGGCCTTTTAATGAGTGGATTTTGGAACTATTTAACCACAAACTATGAGCAGGTTTTAAGTTTACTTGGCCAGCATCTTTATTTAAGTGTGATTTCTGTCCTAATAGCGATTATTATTGGGATCCCGCTCGGTATCTTAATTTCAAGGGAACCAAAGCTCGCAAAACCTATTATTGGAACTACGAATGTGATTCAAGCTGTACCGAGTTTGGCATTACTTGGATTTCTCATCCCATTCGTTGGAATCGGCAGTACCCCAGCGATTATCATGGTCGTTCTATATTCGCTGCTTCCCATCGTTAAAAACACTTATACTGGATTAACGAATATTGATGGAGACATTCTGGAAGCCGCCAGAGGTATCGGTCTGACCAAGAGTCAAACGATGAGAAAGGTTCAGTTACCACTAGCCTTCCCGATGATTATGGCGGGTATCAGAATTTCAGCGGTTACCGCTGTTGGATTAATGACCATTGCTGCCTTCATCGGCGCTGGAGGTCTAGGGTATCTAGTTTTCTCAGGTGTGCAAACAGTCGATAATTATATGATTTTGGCCGGGGCTATTCCTGCCTGTATTCTAGCGCTTGTCATTGATTTTATTGTGGGGAAACTCGAATCATCCCTCTCCTATACAAGCAAACAAACATCAGCAAAAAAGACTGGTAAAACCACTAAAAAAATAATGATTAGTTTGGCTTGTATTTTGTTAATCATTGCCGGGACTTTTACTGCTTATTCAAAGGTAAACGCAAAGGATAAAATTGTAATAGGTTCAAAAAATTTCAGCGAACAAATGATATTAGGTAATATGCTCGCTGATTTAATAGAAAATAAGACTGATATTCAAGTAGAAAGAAAACTAAATCTTGGTGGTAGTCAGGTTGCCTTCAGTGCCCTTAAAAATGGGGACATTGATATGTATGTTGAATATACGGGGACAGGATTAATTAATATCTTAAAGAAGAAGCCACAGAGTGATCCGGACATCGTCTACGATATTGTCCAGAAGGAATTCAAGCAAAAATATGGTTTTGAATTGTTAAAACCGCTTGGATTTAATAACACCTATGCCTTAGCAATTCGTCAAGACACCGCAAAAGAATATGGTTTAAAGACGATCTCTGATTTAGCAAAGGTAAGCTCGGAATTAACCATGGGTCCGACGATCGAATTTCCAAATCGCGAGGACGGATTAATCGGACTTTCCAAAAAGTATAATTTGAAATTTAAAGACGTAAAAGCCATTGATGGCGGGTTACGCTATACTGCATTAAACAACCATAAAAGTGATGTGATCGATGCCTTTTCGACGGACGGGTTACTTGAAGAGTTTAAATTGAAGGTACTTGAGGATGATAAAAACTTCTTCCCTCCTTACTATGCCGTACCAATGTTAAAAGAAGAAACATTAAAGGAACATCCAGAATTAAGACAAGTTATTAATTCTTTATCTGGTAAGTTGACGGATGAAAAAATGCGTGAACTCAACTATAAGGTCGACAGTCTCAAACAGTCACCTGCCAAAGTCGCAAAAGAATTTTTGGAAACAGAAGGATTATTGGAATAATAGTGGAAAAGGAAAAAGCCGGACCTCAACATCCGGTTTTTTCGCATATTCCAAGCCGTTTTTACTCTTCCATAAAGTGAATCACCCTGTCATGAGTTTCTTCAGCACCTATGATTAGCAGGACATCCCCTTCAAGAATTAATGCATACGGTCCCGGAGAGATAATTAATTCACCGTTCCGTTTCATACCAATAACAGTTCCCCCGGTATTTTGCCAAAACTTGACTTCCGAAATGGTTTTTCCAATGTGAATACAATCCGGATATACTTCTACCTCAATTGGAGCCAATGGGTTCGTGTGACGAAGCTTTCCAGAGTAGTCCATGATTTTTCTTAGTGTGTCAAACAGCTGCTCATCGAGCTTGTCCCTTTCGGAAATAAGTGAGTTCATTTGCTTCTCAAGATCTTTTATACTCGCGAGATTCGAAAAACGTTGAATATATTTATAAGCATTTTCTCGAGAAGATATGACGATTCCACTACCTTTAGTGGAATGGACGATCTCAACATCCTCAAGAATCTTAATGGCTCTCCTTACAGTTTCAGGGGAAACCTTGTATTCACTTGCTAATGTCGATCTGCCATGAATCTTCTCTCCTACCTTAAATTTCTCATCGTATATTCTATTTGCTAAATCAATCGCAATTCGCTCGTAAGTCGGTATTTGTGCCTTTAACATAACTTCCTCCACCATTTCTTAATCTTGGCCAGTCCCTGCTTCACTGTATAGGGTTACTTATCAAATATACTCTTTTGGATGTATCTATGCGAGAACAAATATTTCAGTTTCACTCAGTTTTACATTCCATGATTTCATTTGTATTTATTGGACATAATTGTAAGGAAACTTGTTTAATGGGGTGAAGTATTTGAAACGGAAAGTAATTATCCTTTTAAGTGTTGTTTTTATTCTATTTATGTCTTCCTTATTTGTTTATTACCTTATTAAAGGGGATTCCTCAAGATGGCAAGTAGCCCTTGGCGGCATTCTTGTGAGTGGATTGCCCCTCCTACTAATATTTAAGAAAAAGAATCCTTTTAACCTCCCGATAATAATCGGTTATTATATGTTAATTTTCTGTACATTATTTTTAGGATCGATCGTGAGTTTTTACCTTCATTATAAATGGTGGGACTCTACCATTCATATATTTAAGGGTATGTATGTAGCTATTGTTGGTATAACTTTATTTAAATTATTCATCCCGAAAGATGTGCGGAATGATGCTTCAAGATGGATTTTATTTCTTTTTGTTCTTTCACTCTCAGTCCTAGCAAGTGCACTTTGGGAGATCTATGAGTTTGTGGGTGATCAAACGTTAACTCACACCATGCAAAGAGGCGGAAATAAAGATACAATGTATGACTTACTCTGTGGGTTTACGGGGGGACTCCTAGTCTCCTTTTACGCCTTTGTGCGAAAGCCTAAAGTATGAAAGGAGGAAATTTATGAATCGAAAGCTTGTCATCATTTTCAGTTTAATCTATGTCATTTTTATGGCAGCATTAGCCGTCTACTACTTTTCAAACGATGTAACCTTTAAAGGAACAGTTGCCATTGGAGGAATTGTTTGCGGAGCAGTCCCTTTATTATTGGCCTTATTTACTAAGCTCCAATTCAATTTGCCCATTGTCATTTCTTATTTAATTTTCTTAGTCGGTTCACAATATCTCGGTTCCATATTAGGCTGGTATGGACTCGGTTGGTGGGACACCTTTATGCATGTGGTCAGTGGGGCCATCCTTGCTTTTTCTGGAATTGCTTTATATGAAAGATTGGTCCATCGAAATGCGGGAAATAAGATATCACCGTGGTTTGTATTTTTATTTACGTTATCCTTTGCAGCACTCGGCGGGGTATTATGGGAAATTTATGAATTTAGCTCAGACCAATTCTTCGATATGACCTTACAAGGCGGCGGAAATAAGGATACGATGACAGATTTAATTGCTGATACGATTGGCGGACTTGTTATCGCTGTGTGGGCAGGTTTACGAACGAAGATTAAGTTAAAACAGTTATAAATAAGGCTCGCTAATTGGCGAGCCCTTTTATCGGCATTGTTCATTATCCTGACTTATCTTACCTTTTCGACTATTACAGGTACTCCATTAAGCACTGCGTTTCCGGATATAGGATCAATCACTTGTTCATCCGTCAACAGGTTGACATTAACACCCGCATACTGGCTGGCTACCCCTAGACGAGTTCCAATAAGATTATGTCCCCAGCCATGTGGCAGACTAACTGTTCCCGGTATGATATCATCCGTGATTACTACTGGAACTTCAATCTTTCCTGTTCGAGATTTCACCCGCGCATTATCTCCCCGTAAAATGCCCATTCATTCAGCATCTCTGGAATGAATCATGAGCGAACATCTGTCTTCTCCTTTTACAAGTACCGGGAGATTGTGTAGCCAGGAATTATTGCTTCGTAGGTCTCTTCTCCCAACCAAAAGTATCGTATCGGATTTCGAATCAAGCGTTTGACGAAGACGATCTACATCTTTTATTAAAATTGGTGCTGCCAATTCAATTTTTCCTGAAGCTGTTTGCAATATCTCGTGAATTCTCGATTGAAGAGCTCCAACGTCCATCCCATGTGGATGATTCTCTAAGACAGTTAAGCTAAGTCCTTCCGGATTTCTTCCAAAGTGTTCTCCGTAAGGCCCGACACGAAGGTAAAAATCGAGAAAACGCTCCGGCCCATTTCTATCCTTTAGCATAGTTAAAATTTCCATGATATTCTGCTCATAAATAGGAGAATTGGGGTTCTTTATTTCATGTTTGATTCCAAATAATGAGTCCCCTATCATTAATTTATTTTTGTCAAAATTAAAGGATATTTCAATAACAATAACAATATAATATAAAACAATACGAATTTATTGATAAACAATAAATAATATGCTAAAATCATGTTGTCATTAAATAAGTGAGGTGTTTTAAATGAATGTTAAACGAGGCTCAACCACTTTCTTAAAGGTAATTATTTTTCTGGCTGGAATTGCAGTGCTTGCTTTATGTATATTTTTAGTACCCCCTATGGCGAATTTCGCAGCAAAAATGTATCCAAATATTACACTAATGAAATATCTCGTTTTCATCGTGATGTATGGAGCGGCTGTGCCTTTTTACTTTGCTCTCTATCAGGCTTTCACTCTTTTACGGTATATTGACGAGAACACAGCGTTCTCGGAATTATCTGTAAAGGCGTTAAAGAACATAAAGTGCTGTGCGATTGCAATCAGTGGTTTGTATGTATTAGGTTTGCCACTCTTTCGTTTTATAGCGAAGAAAGTTGACCCTCCTATTGGATTAATAGGACTCATCATCATTTTTGCTTCGTTGGTTATCGCCGTTTTTGCTGCTATCCTCCAACGGCTTCTACAAGAAGCGATTAACATAAAATCAGAAAATGATTTGACGGTCTGAGGTGGAGGATATGGCAATTATTATTAATATTGATGTGATATTAGCAAAACGAAAAATGAGCGTAACGGAGCTTTCGGAGAGGGTTGGAATTACTATGGCGAATCTTTCCATTCTGAAAAATGGGAAAGCAAAAGCGGTTCGTTTTTCAACATTAGAAGGGATATGTAAGACTTTGGATTGTCAGCCAGGTGATATTTTGGTGTACAAAAGCGACGAAGACACTCAATAAAAACAGACAACAAATTTATTTAACGGGAGTCGTTAGAGAATTTAAGGGATAGCCATTAAGCTATCCCTTCTTTGCGTTTATTGATGTTATTTACTCAGAGAATTCCATTGAGAATTGCATTGATATTAGTGACAAAAAATATGATGTGATTTGTAATGTTTGCACCTCAAAAGGGATGCTTTTTCGTTCAAATTTCTCTTCTTTGCATCGTAGTATATATTAAATAAGACCTTTTCATCTATACCAGCGGAACTATCAAATTACTGCTTTATTTCAAAAGAATGATGAGTGTAAATTAAACTGTTACAGCCACAAAAAATTCCTCATAAAGAGCTTGAACTGCTCTTTTTTCATCTACTACTTTAACCCCAAACATCATGCTCACCTCGGATGAGCCCTGGTTAATCATCTCGATATTAATACGAGCTTTCGCCAATGCTTTGGAGGCTCTTGCCATTGTTCCTACATTATGGCGCATGCCCTCTCCGACAACCATAATGAGAGCTAGGCTATGTTCAAATTTTACTTGATCGGCATGTAATTCAGTTTCAATCCGTTCTTTAATCGCCTTTTCCGTTTCTGCATCCATTTGATTTTCACGGAGGATAACAGAAACATCATCAATTCCAGAAGGCGTATGTTCATAGGATAGTCCGAAGTCCTCTAAGATACTTAAAAGCTTGCGGCCAAAACCTATCTCTCTATTCATTAAGTATTTGCTTACATATATACTACAAAAACCTTGATCACTTGCAATTCCAATAACAGGCCCATTCGTATTGTCTCGCTCATAAACAATCCTCGTTCCTGGTGCACTTGGATTGTTTGTATTTTTGATTTGAACAGGTATTCCCGCTCTGAATGCTGGAACAAGTGCTTCATCATGTAACACGGTAAATCCTGCATATGAAAGCTCGCGCATTTCCCGGTAGGTTAATTCCTTTATTTCCTTCGGCTCCTTTACAATAGAAGGGTTCACGGAATAAACAGCATCTACATCCGTAAAGTTCTCATATAAGTCTGCTTTCAGAGCATTTGCAAGGATTGAACCAGTAATATCGGACCCACTTCGCGAAAAGGTAAAAACCTCTCCTTGTTTGCTATATCCAAAGAATCCTGGGAAAATTAAGATCCCAGAACGCTCGTGCAGCGAATATAACTGACTATAGGCTTCTGGTAGTGCTTGAGCATTGCCAGGCTCATCACTGACGAGGAGACCGGCTTCTTTAGGGTCGACATAATAGGCCTCAAGCCCCTGCTCCTGGAAATAAGCCGCTACCAATTTGGCGTGATTATCCTCACCGCTTGCTTTTAATAAATCCAGAAAACGATCCGGTTTTGTTTTGTCGCTACTCAACCTCTTTGTTAAATCGTCATGAATTTCGTTAATAATTTCTAAAGGTAGGGATAATTCTTCGGCGATAGTGGAATATCTATCGATGACTGCATCAAATTTTTCCCTTGGATTTTTATTTTGCAAACATAACTCTCCACATTCAATTAATAAATCAGTTACCTTGTTATCTTCCGAAAACCTTTTTCCTGGCGCAGATACTACAACTACCTTCCGCTCGGAATCTGAAACAACTATCTTAAATACCTTCTCAATTTGTTTTCCGGATGCTAACGAGGACCCGCCAAACTTTACGACCTTCATCCCTACATCTCCCTAATATCTAAAAATATAATTTTAATTTTAACGATATTCAGAAAATAATCAAGTTATTTCTTTTATGCAAAGACATTTGTACACCACCAGTGGACAGCGAGATAAAAAAACAGTAGATTTCCTCTCGAAATCCACTGTTTTAGATGTTCGTTTACAAATGTTTTGTTTTTTCTACCCAATCGATAAAGTTATTCATCACAGTATCTAGGAATCCAAGTGTAGGTTCATGTGTTAATTTCCCGGCTTCATCCACTTTTTCATGGACAGCATTGATAAATACTTCATTTCCAGGAAGCGTTAATGCTCCCATAGCAGCTAATATTTGTCTAAGATTAACCTGTGCTCTCACCGTTCCAAGAACACCTGGTGTGGCGCCAACAATCATTACTGGTTTTTTCATCATTACTTTATCCACTCGCGAAAACCAATCAAGTGCATTTTTCAAAAATGCAGGAATGGCATGATTATATTCTGGAGTGGCAATTAATACACCATCACTTGCTGCCACTATTTTTTTGATTTGAATCACAACTTCTGCTGGTGTTAACTCATCATCCTGGTTGTACATTGGAAGGTCTTCGATCGGTAATATCTCAATGTCAACCTTTTCAAGATAACGTTCCTTCAGTAATTCTACCAGCTTTTTATTAATTGATTGCTTTCTATTACTGCCAACGATTGCTACGATTTTCATAAAAATAAACTCCTTATCCTTGAATTTCAAGCTGCAATATAACTATAATCATTGTTTCTTAAAATAACCAAGGATATGCTCTTATAGACACTAACGAATAAGTTCAATAAAATGGGAAAGAATCTTAGCGGTTAATCCCCAAATTACTTTTCCTTGATACCGGTAGAAGTATTCCTCGACCCCTCGAGTCCGCCAATTATAATTCTCCCCGCCGACAATTAGGTCAAAGGGAAAATTCTCTTCAGGTTCTGCCCTAAATTCAATATGATATATCTCTGGCTCATTATTTATAAAAAAAGATAGTGGTACAGTAAAAATCTCCCCGACTTCTGATGGATTTGGAACGATCCTATCCGGATGTTTAATGTATCCAACAAAAGGATAGATAATCATTCCAAATGGTGAAATCATATAATCTAGTGGGTTAATGTCTGCAATTTGCTCTTTGTTAATTCCTAATTCCTCAACCGTTTCTCGGATAGCTGCATCTTTTTCATCGATATCCTGTGCGTCAATTCTCCCCCCTGGAAAACATATTTCTCCAGGCTGCCTCCTTAGTTCTAGGGAACGAACCTCAAACAACACGTGAATCCCATCCTCTTTTTCAATGAGTGGTACCATGACAGCATATTTTGAAAATTTCTCACTTCCAAGAATTTTAGGAGTATGGCTTTTTAATTTAGTTACTATTGATTCCAGTTCCATGATTTCACCTCTATTCATTTACAGTTTTTTCTTATTACTACCATACCACTTTTTACCTTAGATTGAAAAAACAATCCAACTAGTAATACGTTGGATTGTTCTGGAAAAATCATTAATCCTTCTTTTCATACCAAGAATACATATAGTTGGCATCTTCTATTTTTTGTGCGGTTTTTACGATTTTTAGAGGATGAAAGGTGTCGATCATAACGGCCAGTTCAAGAGTTTCCTTTTTTCCAATACTCGCTTCCGTTTTCCCAGGATGAGGTCCATGTGGGATCCCGCCTGGATGAAGCGTGATAGAGCCCTCCTGTACTCCTTTACGACTCATAAAATTTCCTTCCACATAATAAAGGAGTTCGTCACTGTTAACGTTACTATGATAATAGGGAGCAGGAATCGATTCTGGATGATAATCATACAGCCTTGGGACGAATGAGCAAACGACAAAATTATTACCTTCAAAGGTTTGATGGACTGGAGGCGGCTGATGAACTCTTCCTGTGATTGGTTCAAAATCCTCGATGTTAAAGGCCCATGGATATAAATACCCATCCCAGCCAACCACATCAAGTGGATGATGTCCAATGGTATGTGAGGATAACTTCCCTCTTGATTTCGTTAAAACCTCAAATTCACCCTTTTCATCAAATGTCGTCAATTCTTCCGGTCCACGAAGGTCTCTTTCACAAAATGGGCTATGCTCTAAAAGTTGACCATATTCATTTCGGTACCGTCTAGGAGTTGTTATTTGGCTGAAGGATTCAACAAAAAGCATTTTTGTCTCCTCATTTATATTCGGTATGACACGGTATATGGTACCAATCGGAATAATCACATAATCGCCCGGCCGATATGACAGAGTCCCGAACATCGTTTCTAATTTTCCTGAGCCGTAGTGGATAAAAAGCATTTCATCTCCATCACCATTCCGATAAAAACTTGGCATCGGCATTGTCACATTGGCTGTTCCAATTAATAAATCCTGATTACCCAAAATATATTCCCGCGCTTTCAGGGCATCTACTTTGGTTGGTACTTTACTTGTAAAAAAATGACGATGTTTGAGCTCTTGCTGGTCTTCATATACGGGCAAGTAATTTCCTACCACTTCTGCCTTCACCACTTCTGTCGGCATATATTGATGATACAAAATAGATTGGGTTCCAGAGAATCCACGAGTCCCCATTACCTGCTCTCTGTAAAGACTCCCATCTTCCTTTTTAAACATCGTATGCCGTTTATGCGGAATCTTACCCATTTGACGGTAATACATCTTCTCACCTCTCTTCAGCGATTATCTCATTCTGTAACACTCCAAGATAATCAATCTCTAGTTCGACTTGATCACCTGGCATTAGCCAGCGATGAACCTTCTCTCCAAGCTCAAGAATACATCCAGATCCAACTGTACCTGAACCAATCATCTCTCCAGGGTATAAAGTCACGCCAGCAGAAGCCCTCTCAATCATCTCAGCAAATGAATAATATAAGTCTTTCATATTCCCCTTGGAAAGGAGAGCCCCATTGACACGGGCTTTCATCGAAAGATTGAAGCCCTTCCCTAATTTAAATGGTTCTAACTCGTCTTTTGTGACAATCCACGGTCCAATCGATGTCGAGAAATCCTTCCCTTTTGCGGGCCCCAGTCCAACCTTCATTTCCTTCCTTTGTAGGTCTCTTGCGCTCCAATCATTTAAAATACAATAGCCAAAAATATACTCATCTGCCTCATCTGCGGAAATATTTCTGCCTTCTTTGCCAATAATGCATGCGATTTCCAGCTCATAATCAAGCCAGTTACAATTTACGGGCTTGATTATTTCCTCTCCTGTTCCCTTAATTGCAAGATGATTGGAAAAGTAAAAGACAGGGATATCGTACCATTCTGGAATCATCTCGAGGCCCCTATTCTCCCTCGCTGTTTTCACATGCTGCTCAAATGCATAAAAATCACGAAAACTCCTAGGAATAGGTAGTGGTGCCTTTAAACAAAGTTGACTCAATGGATAAACGCCTTTTTGTCCCTTTGTAAATGGGATTAAACTAGCCACTGTTTCCAGATGGGCGTCACTATTTTCAAGAAAAGCTAATAGATTACTTGGCAGCACCCCGCCTGATGCCTCATACATATCAACGGCATAGTGTTGGTCAAGTAACCAGCCTGCTCGGATTGTCCCATCCTTTTTTTCAAAAGTTACAAATTTCACGACACTCACCTTTTCTACTTTTTTCGATCCATTTCAAACATTTTAGCTAACGGGTCAGTAAAGATGTTCCCAGCCATCCGTCCAATTGGGTTCAGCTTGGCCGTATCAATTCTCCCTTTATCAAATAGTTCATCGGTCACATGGACATGAACTACTTTTCCTATTACAAGGCTCCCTGCACCGGGCTTATTACCAAAATGTAATACCTGATCTAATTCACATTCTAAATGAACGAGTGATTCCTTGATACGCGGTACACCCACCTTTAAACTTGGTTCCTTCGTTAAACCCACTTCTGCTATTTCGTCGATATCCGGGTTGAATTCGATCGCACAGTCATTCATTTGCTCAGCCATGCTATTACTTACAATATTAATGACAAATTGACCTGTGCTTTCAATATTTACAAGTGTATCTTTCTTAGCCCCATCCGTTCCTCTTCTCATCGGTGAAAAACAGATAAGCATGGGCTCCGCACAAATCGCAGTAAAAAAACTAAATGGTGCTGCATTAGCTACCCCATTTCCATCTATGGTCGAAACAAAAGCAATTGGACGGGGAAGGATCGAACCAACTAATAGTTTATATGCCTCTCTCCATTCCAGTGTTTTCGGCGAGATCTCCATAACATATTCACCCCTACAGGTTAACTTTTAAAAAAAGGGAGTAATATCTCTCCCTTTTCCTACTCCGCTCTATACTTTTGTCCTTTAAACCCTTGCTCTTTATATTAGAGATTTCCTCGTCTTTCCTGCTCCCGTTCAATTGACTCAAATAAAGCTTTAAAGTTTCCTTCACCAAAACCACGTGCCCCTTTTCGTTGAATAATTTCAACAAATAATGTCGGACGGTCTACGATTGGTTTTGTAAAAATTTGCAGTAAATACCCCTCATCATCACGGTCTACTAAAATATTTAGTTCGCGAAGCTTTTCAATTTCTTCATCAATTTTACCGATGCGTTCACCTAAGGATTCATAATATGCTGGTGGAGTATTTAGGAATTCTACCCCATTCTCCTTTAAAATAGCGACAGTTGATACAATATCTTCCGTTAATATCGCCAAATGCTGGACACCCGGACCATTGTAGAATTCTAGATATTCCTGTATTTGTGATTTGCGTTTTCCGACTGCCGGTTCATTGATTGGGAATTTAATCCGCCCTCCGTTATGCATGACCTTTGACATTAGAGCTGAGTATTCCGTCGTGATGTCCTTGTCAGAGAAATGTTTCATTTCCTTAAAGCCCATTACCTTAGCGTAATATTCGACCCACTCCTCCATCCTCTCCACGTTACCCACTACATGATCGATCCCAATTAACCCGGCATCTTTAATCGGAAGTGGCGCCGAGTATGCGACATACCCGGGTAAAAATGCCCCTTGATAATTTTTCCGTTCAATTAACGTATGGATGGTATCCCCATATGTACCAAGAACGGCTTTTTTAATCACACCTGTTTCATCCTTGATTTCAGATGGGGCAGCAATCACAATGGCTCCTCTTTTCACTGCCTCTTCAAAAGCTTTCTCGACATTATCGACTAACAGGGCTATGTCCTTCACACCGTCACCGTGTTTTTTAACAAATTGGGAAACTTCACTGTCTTCGGTATAGGAGCCTGTTAGGACGAGGCGAATATTCCGTTGCTTTAAACAATAGGAAGCGGTTTCACGATTACCAGTTTCAAGACCAGCGTAAGCTACTGGTTGAAATCCAAAGGCAGTGCAAAAAAAGTGACATGCTTGCTTGGCATTCCCTGTGTAAATTTCAATATAATCAACATCTCGAACGGGGAAAAAATCATCAACTAATTGGTCTGCCCTTACTCTATTTTCTTTCATTTAGAAACCCCCATTAGTTTAAGAGTAATAATATTCTGAATTAATTCTAAATGAAAGAATCTTGTCCTTTCAAGGATGGGAAGTAAAGCAATAACGCATTTTTGTACTAAAGTAATTTAGATATCTTCGAATTATTTCCCAAAATACAAAAAGAAACTTACCCAAAACAGGCAGTTTCTCCTTTAATGATATTGGAAATACTTTTTATAAAAGCAAATCTAAAATAGACACTCAAAAAAAATTTTTTCCTATTAGGAAAGAATGGCACGATCACTTGACATTTGTACCCCACGTATCCTTTTAAACTCCATCAGTAAACCTTCAATTGTTAATTGTTTCTTATTTTCCTCATTGACCTCTAAAATAATTTGGCCCTTATCCATCATGATTAATCGATTTCCTAAGTCAATGGCTTGCTGCATGTTATGAGTAACCATTAATGTGGTCAGTTTATATTTGTCTACAATTTCTCTCGTTAAGTTCGTAATTAATTCCGCTCTTGATGGATCAAGTGCTGCCGTATGTTCATCAAGAAGGAGGATGGAAGGCTCTGTGAAGGTAGCCATTAACAGGGATAGTGCTTGACGTTCTCCCCCGGATAACAGGCCTACCTTTGCACTTAGGCGGTTCTCGAGGCCCAGATGCAGGGATTCCAATACCTCACGAAAATAATCACGTCGCTTTTTTGTAACTCCTTGTCGAAGTGTTCTCATTTTATTCCGAGAATAAGCCATGGCAAGATTTTCTTCAATCGTCATACTTGGAGCCGTACCGGCCATTGGATCCTGAAAAACACGTCCGATCATTTTTGACCGTTTAAACTCTGACATATTAGTGACATTTTTTCCGCCTATCTGTACTTCCCCTATATCCGGGATTAACACACCTGAAATGATATTCATTAAGGTTGATTTCCCCGCCCCGTTACTGCCAATTACCGTTACGAAATCACCAGGCTGCAGGGTTAGGTTCACATGATCAATGGCGATTTTTTCATCAGGTGTCCCTTCATTAAATATCTTATGAATCTGATTTAATTGTAACATGATTGTCCCCCTTCGCATGGCCAGAAGTCTGAATGATGTTTGATCTTTCAGATCTTCTGCGGGCTTTCCGCTTTCTCTCTTTGGAACTTTCAATAATCTTTGGAGTAGTAAGAGCAAGAATAACAATGAGAGCAGTAATCAGCTTCATATCACCAGGGTCCAAGAAATCTACCCGTAATGCTAAAGTAACAACAATTCGATAAATAATCGATCCTCCAATAACAGCGAGAGTGGTTCTAGCAATCGTTTTTGTACCAAATAAGGCTTCACCAATAATAACGGAGGCTAGACCAATCACAATCATCCCGATCCCCATACCTACATCTGCAAATCCACCTTGCTGGGCGATCAGAGCACCTGAGAAAGCTACAAGAGCATTTGAAAGACCTAAGCCAAGGACAACAAGGAGGTTGGTATTAGCAGAAAGGCTGCGAATCATCCGTTTATTATCTCCCGTAGCCCTGACGGCAAGCCCAATTTCGGTTTTCAAAAACAGATCGGTAAAGAATTTAATCACAAATGTTACGATAATCATAAAAATAAGAATTCCCCATGTTTCCGGCAAGCTGTCGCCGAGACCCACCATGGAGAGTATGTTATCGAAAAATGAATCAATTCCTGTCTTTTCAAAAAATCCACTAATTTTCGTAAAAGCAGTATCTGTATTTAATAATGGGATATTTGAGCGTCCCATGATTCGAAGATTTATTGAATAAAGTGCAATCATCATTAAAATTCCGGAAAGCAAGTTATTAATCTTCCCAAATGTATGGAGAAGACCTGTCATACATCCAGCTGCAAAACCGGCGAATAACGCCATGATTGTTGCTAAAAATGGATCGGTTCCATTCGCAATCATTACAGCTGAAATTGCTGCCCCCGTCACAAAACTCCCATCCACCGTTAAATCTGGAAAATCCAGAATACGAAAGGAAAGATAGACGCCTAGTGCCATAATCGCATAGATAATACCTGCTTCAAATGATCCAAATATGGCTGTAAACATTGAGATCATCCTTTCTTTAAATCATTAAGCCTGCTTCTAAGATGCAATAACCTATTTCAAGCTAATGTTTGGTTCATGGATGGAGCCTTCAAACGAAGGCTCCATTCATGAAAAATATAATTTTATTTACCTTCGAAAAACTCGCCTAAACTTTTCCAAGCATCATTTACTGTTAAGCCTTGAGCTTCAGCAGCCTTCGTATTAATGACAAGCTTTAAGCTGTTTGGAAGTTCTACTGGAATTTCAGATACCTTCTTCTTCCCACTTAAAATATCAGCAGCCATTAAACCAGATTGATAGCCAAGATCGAAATAGCTGAACCCGCTGGCAGCAACTGCTCCTTTTTTCATGGAATCAAGTTCACCAACGAAAAGTGGAATTTTTTTGCTGTTTGCAACGGCAATAACCGTATCAAGAGCAGTAACTACGGTATTGTCAGTTGGAACATAAATCGCATCAACACGGCCAACTAATGATTCAGCTGCCTGCTTCACTTCTGCTGTAGTTGAAACAGATACTTCAACAAGTTTAGCACCCTTCTCTTCAGCAATTTTCTTAACTTCTTTCACCTGAACCACTGAATTTTGTTCACCAGAGTTATAGATGACACCAATATTTTTTGCTTTCACTTCGTCCGTAATAAAGCTTATTGTTTTTTTCGTTGCTTCTGGATGGTTATCGGTTGTACCAGTAATGTTTTTCCCTGGTTTATCAAAAGCCTCTACCAAACCTGCTCCCACAGGATCTGTCACCGATGTAAAGATAATCGGAATATCCTTTGTTGCATTCAATGCTGCCGTTGCACTTGGAGTGGCATTAGCAAAAATTAAATCCACTTTGTCACCGACAAAATTATTGGCAATTGTTTGAGTGTTGTTCATATCTGCCTGAGCATTTTGTTCATCATAGCTTACCTTAATCCCTTTATCCTTTAAGGCTTTTTTAAAGCCTTCTGTAGCAGCGTCTAGAGATGGGTGTGGGGCAAACTGGGTAATTCCTACTTTGAACTCCTTATCCGCTCCTTCTTTTTCAGAACCCCCTGCTTTTTCTTTACTTCCGCAGCCTGCAAGCAACATCATTCCTGCTAAGGCAATCGACAATACTTTAACTTTTTTCTTCATCTAGCTAAATCCCCCTTAAATAATAAAATACTAATTTTCATAAAATTTAATATATTAAAAATTATTCTAGTATTTTTTTGCACGAAAAGCAATAGAAATGCGTAAAATATTTTTTCGCTTTAAAGCAGCATAATTTAATAGGAAATCTTGACATTATTAAAACCTTCATTTTCTTTTTAAACAACAAAAAATGCCTTCTTTTAAATGGAAGGCATTCTAGAAAACTATCTGGATAATATTATTTTTACCAATCACGGGTATTTTCAAGCAAGAGGTCAATTTCAACCTTTTTCATTTTATTGTTGCTTTTCTCAGATGTTAGATTTGACGTTGCTTCTAGTAATTTGTCGATATCAATGATCACGATTCCCATTTCTAACCTCCTGAATGTTAGTCTGTATTCTTTAATATAATATTCGACTAATCCATTGGAATAATGGGGGTACAATTTCAATCAATCTTTATAAAACGAAAAAGTACTTGAACTTATTTGTAACTAACTAGTGAAAGTATGATATATTTCACTAATAATTTTTCATAAAATTTTTGTTTTTAAGCTAGCCTCCTATTTTACTTAATACTGTTTTTTTCATTTCTGTTTGTTTATTACCTTCACTGAAAAAATACTTCATCATTGGGGGTGTAACGATGGTAGTAACTAGTACTACTACCACTAAAACAGCAAATAATTCCTGACTGATTAATTTTGTCTCCAAACCAATCGAGGCAATAATTAAGGCAACCTCTCCACGTGAAACCATAGCAGCTCCAATTCCAAGTGAACTCTTCCAGGAAAAATGAGCTATTTTTGCTCCCATTGCAGCACCGATTAACTTGGTTAAAATTGCTAGGATGCTAAAACCGATAATTAGCCCGAAATTTTTCGATATTCCGTCAAAGCTTACTGCCACCCCTATCGAGGTAAAAAATATAGGTACAAAAATGGAATAGCTGATTGTTTCCACTTTCTCAAATATTTTAAGTTTATATTCTGTTTGACTAATAGCAACCCCAGCGATGTACGCCCCTATAATCGCCGCAACACCTGTTATTTCGGCTACATAGGCAAACAGGAAGCAAATGATTAATGCACCCGTGACGAGCGGCTCTGTGACTTTTAATGGGGCAAATTTCTTTAAAACCCATGGAACCACCTTCCAAGCTACTAAAATAGCACTCATGAAAAAGAGGACCTTTTTAATAATCATCATGCTTAAATTCACTTCTCCACCGGCCATACTCATTAAAAAGGCCAGGGCGATAATCACAAGAACATCATCAATGACGGCAGCCCCTAAAATCGCGGTCCCTTCTTTAGATTTCATCTTATTTAACTCTTTAAGTGCTTGAACGGAAATACTTACACTTGTTGCAGAAAGTAATAATCCTAAAAATAAGGCTTCAAATGTTGTCATATTCATCAAAATTCCTGCTAAGTAACCTGAAACTAAAGGAACAATGATTCCACTGATTCCAACGAAGGTTGATGCCTTCCACGTGCGTTTAAATTCATTTAAATCAGTCTCCATACCTGCTATAAACATTAACAAGATGACACCAATTTGGCTTAGGTCTGCTAATGTTTTCGTATCTGAAACGAAGCCTAACACAGCTGGACCTAAAATAACCCCTATTAACAACTTCCCTAGAACCGAGGGCTGACCCAATTTAACGCAAATATCCCCAGCAACTTTAGATGCAAATAAAATAATCGCTAATTCAAAAATTAATTCCATCCAATCACCTTTCCTTCGTAAAAAATTAAAGGGTCTGCTTTATAAAAATCAGACCCTTTTTGGGAGAAAACAAAAAAAGCCTGTCAACCACGGGACATAGATATCCCTTGGTGACAGGCTCCTCCAAAAACAATAAATGATTTATTTAATTATTACTATTATAACAAACTTTATGTTTTTATTCAATGAGAATTAATTGCAGGAGGTCTTTCCCCTTTAGTCCCACTTTTTCATTTTATCAATTACTTTTTCCTTGAAACTGGTGATAAATGTCGATTCACCTTTATTTACTTTTTGCTTATTCCATTCATTAAAGCTTGCTACGGTAATCAAGATAAGACCAGCAATTAATAAATAGAACCACCATGGCATATTCCCCCAGTATGGTCTAGTTTGCAGGAAGACATTTAATAATAATACACCTGCCCCAACAAAGAAATAGGATTTAATTTGCAGGAACATACCTGCCATCATCGCTAACAATGAGAGTGTTCCTATAATAATTGCATCATAAATCGTGTTGCTTGCTAAACCATCTTGGATTAATAACAGGGATACGATTATTAGGACTCCCCATTGAACAGCCTTCGTTATATCAGAATATCTTCCCTTTAAACAACGTCGAATGAAAATGATTAGAATTATAAACGGAAGGACAATCACTTCACGTTCCCATAATGACGGAATATGAAGCATAGCCATTATGGAATAGTATGGTTGTAACAAATAGGCTCCACCAAGTATTGTCAAAAGGGCAGAGAACCTCACAGGCACCCTTTTCCTTTGCAACAACAAGGAAGCTGAAATAAGCAATCCTGGCAGTGCCTGACACCAGATGTATTGATTCTCGAAACTGTACATAAGAAAGAAAAACAAGAATGAAACTAGCGTAAATCCATCGAATTTTGTTTGCTGAATGTTCGATCCATATTCAACTAGCTTTTTATAAACGAATTGGCCAATAATCAACAGAACCATCCCTAAGCCGCCAGACAGAAGCATTTTATCAAGTTCATCTAATTTACCAAGATAAGAGTATTCAATCGTTGCAATAAATGCTAAGAATAATGGGATTACCCCTAAAAGATCCCATTTGATTTTATGCATATAAAACAGTGTCCCAACAATATAGGCAAGCGTGACCAGATACGGCAGCAAATCAAACGGATAGGTAATTAATGTAAACACAATTCCGATTGTTGAAAATGGGACGAAAAAATAAGCTGTCCGTTTCTTAAATTCATTCTTAGCGAAAAATGCAAATAGAAGAATGAAACCGCTAGTGATTGGGAATTCATAGTTTCCAAAATATCGATTGATTAATTGATCTAACCCAGTTGAAACAATAAAGTAGAGGGACGTAAAGCTCCCATAAAGAAAAACTTTTATCTTCCATTCTACCTTAGTAAACTTTGTACTAAAAGCATATACAAACACTGCCAAGATAAAGCTATAAATCGAGTCTGACTGATATGCAAACCATGTGAAGAATAGCGCTAGTGGATAAATGCTGTGTCCTACCCATGCAAAGGCAATGGAAAGATTCAAGTCATTTTTCTGACTGAGATAAGCGATTAGAATCATGACCACTGCACTTGTTGAAGCAATTAGTGAATTAATTGTATGACTTAATGAAAATTTAAGCGTAACAGCTTGGATAATCGAAAAATACGTAAGCAGTACTGAGATACTTACAATAAAAGGGACCCACTTCGTACCAACTTTTTTATATAAATAAAAATACATGCCGATTCCAACCAACAAAACAAGCGGCTGAACCCATAAATGGTTAATCGGACTTAGCAAAGCATGGAAAATGGCAAATGTATAGAGTACCTGTGAGGTATATATTGATATAATACCTAATTCCTTTTCCCCAACCTTTTTCCATACAAAACTAAATAATAAAACCATAATTGCCCCATCCGCAAAATTTATTGCATAACCATATTCATTAAGATAAACAAAAAAATTTGTATTAATTTCTTCTCCAAAAGCTACGATGGAAAGACCAAGTAAACCAGGAATACTCCATAAAGCGGCCTCCTGAAGATAAATCCGTGTTTCCTTCTTGTACAGTAGAAAGGAAGCAACCACCAATAGTAATAACATAACGCCTAGTTCCCACCATAATAACCAAGAAATTGCAGACAAAATTGCCAGCACCATTATCGATAAGCCGACATCTCTGGAGGCAGTCTGAATGACCTTTACGTACTTTGATAGTAGCGCAATGCCTAACCCAAAATATAGGATAAAACCTGCTAAAGACAACTGAAGAGAAAAATTGACCATATCGAAAGGCTGGTTTACTAATGCAATCGTTTCATAAATGCCAGAAGCTGCAAAAACTGCGCTTAAATACGGAAATAATCGTCCAGAACCCTGATAGGATAAATAAATAAAGTTAACTGCAATGATAAAATAAGCAAGCAAAAGCACAATCGATGGATTGCCTGCACGAAGGAGAATTCCCTCCAGGCTAATGTAAATAAACGCTAAACCTGAGATAACAGCACTTGTATATTGGAAGGCTCTATTTAATGTGAATTTATCATCCAAAGCCTTTGGAACGAATACAATCCCAAATCCGATTAAAGCATATACAATCTCCCCAAAACTATCGAGGAAGCTATGCTCAATTAACTGATAGGCACCATAAACGATCATGACGCTAAAAATGAAATGATATTCTTTTCGACCGCTCACATACATCATTGATAAATAAATAATCGCTGTTAACAGCAGGTTGAAGCTGTATAAGACCTCATTATCGTATAAAAAAAGCATAAATAAAGTACAAAGAACAAGATTTACTTGGACGTACGGAATAAATTCATTCGTAAATAATTTGAATGATTCCTTGTGTTTTAACTGATGATATACAAAAATAAAGATAGCATTAAAAACCATTAAACCTAGGTAAAAGAAATCAATTTTTAGATGGAAGCTGGCTAAGAGAAAGGCAGTTCCTATGCTTATTGAGACATAGGTAAACCAAACAAATAATCTAGAAACTAAGTTCTTTGCAAATAAATAGTAAACAATAATTGGCAGCAAACTCCCGAGCGTTCCGAGTAGATAACGTCCCTCCCCTGATATTGAAAAATATGGTCCTAATAACCCAAACCATCCAAGCGATAGGATAAAAATTGGCAAAAACAAACTTCCAAGAACAATGAAGGCAAAGGCCGTCTTTTCAATTTTTAATATTTTCTTCGTTAAAAAAGCAATACCGTAAAATAATAGGGCAACAATTGCTATTGATCCACTTTTCATGAAACTTGTCAATGATTCCCAATTGCTCGTCGCAACAAACAATCCACCTATTAATAAAAAGATTACCCCAATGTTTAATAACCAGGTAATATTCCTTTCACGGATTTCTTCTGGTGTTAACGTTTTTTTCACTTTTTGCGGTTTTGGCGGTGCAGCTTTTTTAATCGGCGTATTATTTTCAGTGGATGGGGGTTTTGCTTCCATTTCTAATAAATCCATATGATATTGAGAATGTGCCCTTGCTACGGTGTCGACAATTGCCTCAGAAAGGTACCCTTCTTCACGTAAAGTGAATAACTCTTTTCTAAAAATTTTCCTCTGCTCTTCTCTCATATTCGAACCCATGAAATCTCCCCACAATCATACCAAAATGGCAATCATACAAATTTTTCCTCTATAGTGTAATTTTACACAATTATGCAATATTTTCAATATATTCTCAAAAAAACATGAACTCTGCAACACTTTTTTTAAAGATTTTACGTTTGGGTAAAATATCTGTATGATATAAGAGGATTTACTTAAATAGACGGAGGAAACTATGCTTACATATAATGAAAAATTAGCGATTATCGAATCATTTTCAGAGTTGGAACGAAAGAATGTTTCACTTGGACGAGTCAATTTTCAGTTCGAAGGCAGTATCTCTGATAAGAAAAACATTGTTTATCACTTACACCCAAATGGGAATGGATTTGTTTATGCTGGACAGCTGGACAATTATGATACGGATGAAAAAGGAATGGTCAATATCCGTGATTTCTCGGAAGACCAACTCCGTAAATTGTTAAAACAATCGATTCAATCCCTATCATCAGTCGAAAAAACGGCTGCTGAAGAAGCCATTATTGGAGATTCAAAAGAGGAGCGTTGGGTCGATAGTGAAAATAATGTCCTTATTCTAGTTGAAGAAAATGAATCCTGGAATATCTATTTTGGGTTAAATCTTGATGCTACCTTTGATACCTATGAGGAAGCTGAGGCGTTTTTGCAAGAAGAAGGCTTTACTAGGAAGTAAATTGATTGAACAAAGGCGGTGCATTTGCACCGCCTTTTCTTTATTCACCTTCTTTGTCGATCCATTCGTCTAGGCGGATAATGCTTTGTTTTGCACGTTCGTATTCAATGGTTCGGTAATGGTGCATGCCGCCTTCTTCCTCATCCTTTTCATCGGCCCATTTAACAATTTGTTGTAATGGTGTCCGAACGATATCGTTTGATGGTAGAAAGGAGTCAGTATGAAATAAAATGGCGAGTGCAATCGCCTTAGCTTTGATTGGATTTTCTCCAAGACGAATTAGGAGCTTGTGAGCCCGCTCAGCCCCTTTAATTGGGTGAATGTCATTTTGCTTGTATAAGTCATAATCCCATTTTCCATTTTTATACCATGTATAATGGCCCATGTCATGGAGGAGCCCTGCTTTTGCAGCAATGTCAACATCCAGTTGATGCTCCTTCCCTAATTGAAAGGCATGGTAGGCTACAGCAATCGCATGGGCAAGACCAGAACGGTTCAAATATTTTTGGGCAATATGATGTTCAAATATATTCAATAAGCTAACGTCTCTCATGCGATCTCTCCTAACTTTTTCAAAATAATATATTTCATTTATTATATGATAACAAATGGTACATGGCTATTTTTTTATATAAAAAAAACAGAAGGCATTCGAAGGCCCGCCGCTTCTTTTAAACAAATGATATTAGCGTTTTGACTTTCTGTACCCTTCATCCTGCGCTTCTTTTTCTGAACAAAACCAAACAATGTTGTCGGTGGTGGAGTCGTAAAAACTACCGCCGGGTACATGATAGATATGAGAATTTGCATTCCCTTTGATCTTCCCTTTGCAATCTAAGTTTGATTCTTGATCATCACTTGGGTTATTTTGATAGTTGTTCCCTGAAGATGCTTTTGAATTTGTACCTTTTTCTTCCGTTTCTTTGACATTTTCAGTATTATACCCATCCTCTTGAGCATAATTTTCAATCGACCAGATTCCTACACCTTTTTCTTGTGCTTTCTTTTGAATCGCATAAAATTCATCAACATATTGGGTGTTCGGAGCATAAATATAGGCCACACGAGCAAGGCCTTTTTCCAACAGCATTTCATTAAACATTTTTCCATTAACATAAATATAGGCAAGTAGGCGCCCATATTTATCACGTCCGTCTCCAATTCCAGGTTCAATTTCAACTTTAGTACCAACGGAGAGAATTTCCTTTGTATACTCGGAGGCTTCTGGTCCAAATGGCTGTACCCCTAAGCGGGGATGATGTGTCTCAGGTGTATCCACACAGAGCATTCTTACCTTTTCTATCTTCCCATTAAGGTTAACATTAATAGTATCACCATCGACATTCTTGACGATAGTTGCGGGAAGTAAATTCTTATTACCGGTTTTCGATTGAGGTACTTCTGTTTGAGAGAGTGAAGGTGTCTTTGGATCGCTCGTTTCATTCGTATGAACTTCATTGTTTTTTACAACAGAGGAAGTTTTAGAGTCACTTTTCTGCTTAGATGGTTCGCTACTAGAACACCCTGAGAGAATGATAGGAATAATTACGATAAACGATATTATTAATTGGAGAATTCTGTTGTTCATAGATAGTGCCCCTTTAAATTATTTACTTTATTTATTGTAACAAAATAAAAAGAGAGAAGTTAATAATGCTCCTCTCTCTTTGACCTTGTTACTTTTCTTCTGTTAATTTGTCACCTTTTGGTCCTAGATATTCATAATCGTTAGGATTGATCGGTGTATATCCTTCTGGTTTATAGAACCGCAGCAGATCTTTGTAAACTATTTCATCGGACATATTTAGCTCTGTATTAACTTTGCTATCTACATCCTTACATATAGTACTATCTTCTAATAACTCACCTGTTAAAGAGGAGTAACATTTTTCATTTATTTGGATAGCATCAGATGTTACAAAGTCACCGTTTCTGAATAATGCCCAATTACGGTGTTGTTTTGAAAGTAAATCTGAACCAAATTCCATATAATCTTTCGTATCAATACCTAATAAATGGAGAACTGTTGGACGGACATCGACTTCCCCGCCAACTTGGTGTTGAATTCCACCCTTTACACCAGGTACGTGAATAAATAATGGTACACGCTGTAATTTTGCATTGATTGCAGGTGTAATTTCGTCCACACCCATAACCTTCGCCATTGCATCATTATGGTTCTCAGATATTCCGTAATGGTCACCATACATTACAATTATTGTATTGTCATACATACCATTAGCTTTTAAATCATTAAAGAATTGCTCAAATGCCTGATCCATATAGTTTGCAGATTGGAAATATTGGTTTACAACCGTATCACCGTAATCCCCAGCAGGAAAATTAGTATCTTCCGGATCCATTTCAAATGGGAAATGATTAGATAGTGAAATGAACTTTGTATAGAACGGCTGCTTTAAGCTTTCAAGTAATGGAATAGATTCTTTAAAGAAAGGTTTATCTTTCATTCCATAGTTTTTTGTATTTTCATCTGACATGCTGTAGTATTCTGCATCAAAGAATTGATCGTATCCAAATGCTTTATAGATAACATTTCGATTCCAGAAGGTCTTATAGTTCCCGTGTAACACAGCAGAACTATATCCCTGTCCTTTTAGAATAGAAGGCATAGCTTGATATGTGTTTTGGGCTTTGTTAACAAAAACAGCACCTTGTGCCATTGGATATAATGAATTTTCCATTAGAAATTCGGCATCCGATGTTTTCCCTTGTCCTGTTTGATGATAGAAATTATCAAAATAGAAGGTATTATTGTCATGTGCTAATGAATTCAAAAATGGTGTTACTTCTTGTCCGTTAGGCATTTTATAATCAATCATAAAGCTTTGAAAGGATTCCATCGAAATATAAACTACGTTCATACCTTTTGCTTTACCAAAATATTTTGGATTTGGTGCAGCGTAGTTTGCTTTACGATAGTTCTCAACATCTGTAATATCACTGCTATCCGCTAAAGCCCGCTGACTCGATGATTTTATATTTTGGATGACGTCATAAATGGTAAAGTTATACGCTCCAAGGTATTTTACTAAATAATTTCGGTCAAATGAACGTGAAAGTAACTGCGGACGATCCTTTTCTGCTAAACCTAAATTAAATAGAAAAGTAGTAATTGAAAATAATAGAACAATCTTAAAGGTCTTTCTGTTCGTTACCGTAACTTTTTTGAACACGGTTAATGCTAACGCGATTAAAATAAACATATCTGTAAAATAAAAAATGTCAAACGGAGACATTAATGAAAGTGCACTGTCTCCAAGTTGACCAGCGTTTGTTTTGGTTTGCATTAGAACTGGAACCGTAATGAAATCATTAAAAAAGCGATAATAGGCAATATTTGCATACAATAAGAATGATAATAGAAAATTGGTTAATATCATTATCAATTTTGAATGCTTTTTAAAAAGCAGGGCAAATCCAAAGAAGAAAAGTGCTGAACTTAATGGATTTATTAAAAGCAAAAACTTCTGTAGGCTATTTTCAATACCTAAGTTAAATTCAATTTGATATGCAGCATAGGTTTTGATCCAAAATAATAAAACAGCTGCTATAAAGAATGTAATATGACTATTGGTTAATGTTTTTGGTAGTCTAATTTTATTCATCTTTAAATTCTCCTCTCACTTACCAATTAAGCTTCGGTAAACGAACCTCACTCACTATATCACATTTCTTTAAAAAATAAAAACATAAATCTTGCTATTATTATCTATACTTTTCTACAACATTCTACACTTTTCCCCGCCATCTCGGGCAAGCAAAATCATTACCTTCAACAGCTTGGTCAGTTCTTAAAAATTGAGATATACCTTTTATTTTTATGTCCGTTCTCTTTGGGACATGACAGTTTTCAATCTTCAATAATATAAGACGAAATAAGTTTTATTTTAGTTTCAAATTTTTTTCTTGTTAAATTTTCTATTCTTCCATAAATTATATCTTAGTCGGAACAATCCTTGAGGCATCAATTCTACATATCATAAACCCGAACGTATGAAGGAGCAATATGAATTTAGACTTATCTTTAACAGACGGTAAGTAGAAAGATTACTTGAATGAACTCCTTAAACATTGGATAGCATATACACAGAGGAATGTAGAAAAAATTTAAAAGGAGAATACGATGCCCAGAATTAGGCCTGAATTTACAAAAAGCCCATATTTTGTTGATGAACCAGGAAATTGGCATTTAAAGCCTGGCGCTCCAAAAGATCTCCAAGTCGAGCTTGAAAATTATCTTAATAGCTTGGGTGATGATGACAAGCCAGGAACTATCAATGGTATACATATCAACTACCCGTAAGAATTTTTAATGCCCATTATATAATGGAAGAACGCGGTTGCGAATGTATTTTATTGGAATGAAATGAAGATCATTAAATGACTATATTATAGGAGTGATAATAATGAATATTAACCGTGTAAAACAAATTTTGTCATCATCTGCTGATATAGAAGTAAAATATAATGGTACATCGGTTTGGATTGACCAATTAAATGAAGATGGACATACAGCAACAGTACATTTACGAGGCCCATTGGAAGAACGTTCAGTTGTTGAAATTGGAGAACTTATCGAGGAATAATTTTTTCAGACGATCTTTTCATTGAAAAGATCGTCTTTTTTTACAACTTAAAAGGCAGGATTGAATTCCTGCCTTACACCATATCTTCATTCTCTTTTTCTATATCACTTGGTTCTGGCTGTTCTCCTTGGACAATACCCCCAAGTACTTCTCTGTTGTTCAGACTTGCATCTTTTCCTGCACCTGGTGCGATATTCGACATTGGAAGTTGTTCCAATTCTTTACCTCTAGGCATTATTCCTCACTCCTTTATGTTAAGGTTTCCAATATGGCGGAAAAATAACATAAAAAAATAAGTTCTAAATTTTGTTAGTGGTTTAATATACTATCCTTGGCTAGTAATTGTATCGTCATGTCATCCATTGGTGGATTATGAAGGCCTGCTCTTACATCTCGATAATACCGCTGTAACGGATTTTTCAATGAAAGACTTTTTGCACCTACGATTCTCATTGCTAAATCAACAACTTCGATTGCGTTATTGGTAACTGTTAATTTTGCTGCACCTAAAGCAGCCCCCATTTTTTCCCTAGCTTGATCGTTTAAATGATCCCACTGTTTTGCTACCCCATATAAGAAATACTCGGACTGCATTAATTTCAACTCAATCTCTCCAAGTTTTTGCTGAACATTTGGTAAATCGATAATTGGTCCAACAATACTATTCGGGGAATATTCCTTAGCAAATTGAATAGCATAACTTTGGGCCGCTTTTGCTATGCCGAGATAACATGCTGGAATATGAAGTAGCCATCCATTCGCTCTTTTTCCGTTCGAACTAAACTTTTCCACAAGATATTCATCATCTACCAAACAATTATCCAAAATTAAGTCATGACTTCCTGTTCCTCTTAACGAGATACTGTCCCAAGTTTCCTCAATAACCAATCCTTTTGTGGATCGTGGAAGTAGAAAATTGGCCACATCATTGGTTTCTTTGATTGTTGCACTAACTATAAAGTAATCTAGGACGGGGGACATGGTAGTAAATGTTTTTCTCCCTTTAATAACCCAGCCATTCTGACTTTTTTCTGCCGAGGTTTCCGGTCTGCCGCCTCGTGTAGGACTTCCAGTCTTCGGTTCACTTTGAGCACTATTTATTAATGCTCCATTTTTCACTTGTTTACAAAGATACTTAAAGATCGACTCATCCCATGAGCTTTTTTCATTTAGATTCATAATAATTCCCATATGCCATCCAATCGAAAGTGCTGTTGTCCCGTCACCTTCCGCAATCATTTCTTGGAGTCGAATTAGTTCATAAAGCGAGATATCCTCTCCACCATGCCTCGAAGGAACAGTTAATGCCGTGTAACCTGTATTTTTTAGATCCTGAATATTTGCATACGGGAAACTACCTTCTATATCTACCTGAGGTGCTCGTAATAGGAATTGTTTTGAAAGTATTCTCATTAACTCTATTCGTTCATCTAATGTAACTTTTTCTCGAAAGTTCATCTCTCATCTCTCCTATCCCATTAACAAAAAATCATTCAAACCCCTAGTCTCATTAACCAGGGGTTTGTTTCTTATTCTAAATTAGCGAATTTTTCCAAATTGCGGTTTTCACCGATTACTACTAGTACATCACCGTAATTAATTTTTTCATCAGGAGATGGTGAAATGTTAATTTCATCTTCATGCCGAATTGCGATGACGCTCAAATTAAACTTTGCCCTTAAATCTAGTTCCCTTAAGGTTTTCTCCATCATCCTATCGGGGATTTTTACTTCCTCTACACTATAATCCTTCGATATCTCAATAAAATTTAAGACATTAGGTGATAACAGCTGATGGGCGACTCGAATTCCCATATCTCGCTCAGGAAAGACGACCCAGTCTGCCCCAACCTTTTTTAATACTTGACCATGTAGTTTATTTAATGCTTTGGCAATCACCTTTTTTACACCAAGTTCCTTCAATAATAAAACAGATAGGATACTTGCCTGAATATCGTTTCCGATTGCTACAATAACTGTATCAAAATTACGGATGCCAATCGATTTTAATGCCTCAGCTTCTGTTGAATCGGCAATCACGGAATGAGTAACGAATGGATGGGATTCTTCAACTCGTTCCTCATTCACATCGACTCCAAGCACTTCCTGCCCAGATTCATATAACTTATTGGCAATACTTAGTCCAAACCTACCTAATCCAATCACTGCATATTGATTAGCCACTGTCTCCTTGTACCTCCTTGGTGTAAAAAACTACCCAATCGTGATTTTTCCCTTTGGATACCGGAATGCATCAGGTTTTCTGCGTATTGTCACCGCATAAGCAATAGTTAATGGTCCTACCCTGCCAGCAAACATAGTAAAAATTATCAATGCCTTGCCAAGTGGTGATAATTCCGGTGTCAATCCCATCGATAGCCCGACTGTTGCAAAGGCAGAAGTTACCTCAAATACTATTGTTAAAAAATCTTGTCCGTGTTCAGAAATGGTTAGAATGAGTGTCATTAGCATGACGAGAAATAACCCGCTAAATGTGACGGTTAATGCTTTATAAATCGTTTCATATTCTATCCGCTGACGGTAAAAAATAACATCCTCTTTCCCGCGAATTTGTGACCAAACAGCTCCAATGAGCGTTGTAAAAGTGGTGGTTTTGATCCCCCCGCCTGTCGACCCAGGCGATGCACCAACAAACATGAGTAACACAATTAATAATAATGATGATTGAGTTAGATCACCAATATTTAATGTGTTAGCCCCCGCTGTTCTTGCCGTAACAGATTGGAATAATGACCCAAGGATTTTCCCTGAAAACGACAATGGTTTTAGCGTTAATCCATTGGAATATTCAAGCAGGAATATACCAGCTGTACCTACTACTATTAAAACGCTGCTCGTCATTAAGACAATCTTAGTATGTAATGATAGCCGTTTTGAAACACGATATTCAAAAAGTTCGTTCATAACGATAAAGCCGATCCCACCTAAGATAATTAATGCACTAACGGTCAACGTAACGGTTGGATCGTCAACATAACTCGTTAAACTATGAAACTCCCCCATTAAGTCAAATCCCGCATTGTTAAAGTTGGAAATTGAATGGAAAATTCCATAATAAATCGCTTTTCCTATCGGCATGTCAAAGGAAAAACGGATAGATAAAAGCACAGCACCAAGTAACTCAATCACCGCTGTAAAAATTAAAATTCGTCTTACTAGCCGCACAATCCCCTCCATTGATAAATTATTTAATGATTCTTGAAGTAGAAGCCTTTCTTTTAAAGATATTTTCTTCCCTAATAGGAAGGCAAAAAACGTTGCAAACGTCATAAATCCAAGTCCACCGACTTGAATCATACATAAAATAACCACTTGACCGAATATCGAAAATGTGGTCCCTGTATCTACTACAACTAAACCTGTTACGCATGTTGCAGAGGTTGCTGTGAACAGAGCGTTTAAAAATGACAAACCTTGCCCATTTGTAGTCGAAACCGGCATGGTTAGTAGAAATGTTCCTAGTAATATGATCAAACCAAAACCTAGAACAAGAATTTTTGGAGGATCTAGATATATTTTTTTGCGCAGCATAGTTTTCTCCCTTACTACTTTAATGTTATTTTTAACAAACAATTAATAATCATGTGTTATCTATGATTTTAATTTTTTTCTCCTTGTTCATGCCTCTAATTTTAAATATTCGTAAATCTATAATACAGGAAAAATATACAATTACGAACAAAACATGTAAATTAAAAATGTGAATTGGTACACCTTAGAAAATTTTTTACCATGAGTGTGTCAAATGTGTGTCATAACTCACTGTTGATTGACTATATGTTGTTCTATAATACAAGAAGTAAAATTTTCCATGTTCATTAACACTCTTTCTTAATATATAACAACTTTTTGAAGAAATAATAAAATAGCATGGGAATTGAAGGGGGATTTTTATGAAACAAGGGTCAAAACAACTAATTATACAAACTGGAAGTCTGGTAGCAGGTTTTATGGTTTGGGTACTGATATCATCACTAATGCCGTTTATTAAAGTAGATATCCAACTTACTTCATCTCAAATTGCTTGGACTACGGCGGTCCCTGTTATCCTCGGTTCACTTCTTCGAGTTCCGATTGGCTACTGGACCAATCGCTATGGCGCTCGAATTTTATTTACAATCAGCTTTATTATACTGCTCATTCCAATTGCGTTGTTAAGCTATGCTAATTCCTTATTAACATTAATCTTAGGAGGATTTTTACTAGGGATTGGCGGTGCTGTCTTTTCCATCGGTGTTACCTCTCTTCCCAAGTATTATGAAAAAACAAAGCATGGGTTTATTAACGGAATTTTCGGGGCAGGAAATATTGGTACGGCAATCACTTCCTTTTCCGCACCCGTACTTGCTACCACCTATGGATGGAGAAACACCATTAAAATCTTCCTGATAGTTGTATTAATCTTTGCTATTTTAAACTTTATATTTGGGGACAAAAAGGAACGAAAAGTTAACATTTCCTTACTCGAACAAATCAAAGGGGTATATAAAAATCCAAAACTTTGGTTTCTAAGTTTATTTTATTTTATCACGTTTGGTTCCTTTGTTGCTTTCACCATTTATTTACCATCGTTTTTAGTTAATCACTTTGAATTAGATAAAGTCGATGCAGGACTCAGGACAGCAGGTTTTATTGCTTTGGCAACCTTTTTTAGACCCATAGGTGGATGGTTAGGCGATAAAGTTAATCCTTTTCTTATTTTAATGGCTGTTTTCTTTAGCCTAACTTTTGCAGGATTTCTTTTGTCATTTACTCCATCGCTGCCGATTTATTCCTTTGGTTGCTTATTAGTTGCTTTCTTTGCGGGAATTGGAAATGGCGCTATCTTTAAACTAGTCCCTTTATATTTTTCCAATCAAGCGGGTATTGTGAATGGCATTGTTTCTGCCATGGGAGGACTGGGTGGCTTTTTCCCTCCAATCATTCTCACGATTCTCTTTGATTGGACTGGTCATTATGCGATTGGCTTTATGTCCCTATCTGAATTTTCTTTAGCAAGTCTGGTTATCGTAGTATGGCTATATTATCAAGATAAGTTGGATATTTCTGCAAAGATTGTAAACCATGCCTTAGATGGTATTTGTGTAACCGATGTTAATGGCATTATTCAAAGCGTTAATCCTGCATTCACAAAAATCACTGGCTATAGTCAAGCAGAGGTAATCGGTAAAACCCCAAGTGTTCTTCAATCCGGTGAACATGACAACGAGTTTTACAAAAAAATGTGGTTTAGTTTAAAAACAGACGGGGTTTGGGAAGGTTATATTTGGAACAAACGCAAAAACAATGAAATTTACAGAGAATGGCTAACTATTACAGCCATTAAAGATGACGTAGGTGAAACAAAAAACTTTGTAGGTATGTTCTATGAAGATAACGAAAAATCCTAAAAAAGGCATAAAAAAAGGAGATCTTCCCCCGTGGAAGATCTCTTTTTTTCGTTAACTAGTTATAAATTATTACAACTTTTTGTCAACTAGGTTATGTTCACAGTTCCTTCACTGTTTTTGTGACGTACGTCACAAAATTCATGTTACCATCTGTTTTATAGTAATTACACAAACAACTCTAACTTTATAAAAATTAAAATTTGATCACAAATTAGGAGGAAATATTATGGCTAGAATTAATTATTGGAATCCAGAGGACGAAAAATTCTGGAACGCAGAAGGAAAAAAACATGCACGACGAAATCTGTGGATATCTGTACCATCATTAATGATCGCTTTTATCGTTTGGCAGATATGGTCAGTCGTTGCTGTTAGACTTAACGACATCGGTTTCCATTTCACCGAAGAACAATTATTTACACTTGCAGCAGTTCCTGGTCTTGTTGGTGCGACACTTCGTTTTGTTTACACATTTGCTGTCGGCTCCATTGGCGGAAAAAACTGGACGGTAATTTCAACAGCAATCTTAGCAATTCCAGCGATTGGTATTGGCTTTGCAGTTCAAAATCCGGAAACACCATTTTCTATCATGTTATTGCTTGCAGCCCTTTGCGGACTTGGCGGCGGTAACTTCTCATCTTCTTCAGCAAATATTAGCTTCTTCTTTCCGAAAAAGGAAAAAGGGACAGCACTTGGTATTAATGGCGGTTTAGGAAACATGGGTGTATCTGTCGTTCAATTCGTTACACCATTAATCGTTACCTCAGGAACTTTTGCATTAGTTGGCGGTAAACAAGTTTTGGCAAATGGTCAGGAAGTTTGGTTACAAAACGCCGCATTTATTTGGGTGATTCCTATTGTCATCTTGACAGTTTTGGCAATGTTTAAGATGGATAATGTACCAGGTGCAAAGCAATCAGTTTCGGAACAATTTGTGATTGTAAAACGGAAACATACTTGGATTATGACAGCCTTATATGTAGCGACTTTTGGTTCATTCATTGGTTATTCAGCGGCATTTCCGCTTTTATTAAGATCACAATTCCCTGAGCATATATCACTTGCCTTTCTTGGTGCATTAGTGGCCGCAGCTTCAAGACCTGTTGGTGGTTGGATGGGAGACAAACTTGGGGGTGCAAAGGTAACTTCCTATGTTTTAGTCATCATGGGAATTGGCGCTGCAGGGGTTATTTATTTCCTAAATGGAAAACAATTTGCTGGATTCTTATTATCCTTCTTAATTCTGTTCGTTGCATCTGGTATTGGTTCAGGCTCGACTTTCCAAATGATTCCGAACCTTTTTATTCCTAAAGAAGCAGCACCTGTAATTGGGTTTTCAGCGGCATTTGCAGCCTATGGTTCATTCTTTATTCCTAAACTTTTCGGGTGGTCAGTTAAGGCGACGGGCACTCCTGTTACAGCTTTTTACTTCTTTATTGCTTTTTATGTAGTGGCATTTGGACTCAACTGGTATTTCTATCAAAGAAAAGCTACAGCAGCTAAATCCTTTACACAACAAGTCGGATAATTCCGACTTGTTTTTTTAATAAGGCTATATTAAACTTGGCTGTTGATTTCCGCTTCAGGCGCTTCGCTTTCCGCTCCAATCAACTAGGCTATAAAATCAACAATGACCCTTAACACAGCCATTAAAAAAACGCAGTCATTAAACTGCGTTGATTTAAAAATTCTCTATATCCTAGATATCGCAACCGCACAAGCCTTATATTCGGCTGTTCCTGAAATAGGATCAAACTCATTTAAGGTTAAGACATTGGTCGGTGTTTCACTCCAGTGGAAGCTCATAAAAACGAGCCCCGGGACTACTTGTTCTGTAATCTTCGCCTTTACCTGTAGTTCTCCTCTTCTCGAGCGAACCTGTACCACTTCACCATCTGTTATACCTATAGCTGCAGCATCGTTTGGATGAATATCAACAGTTTCTTCTGTTTGTTTTAATTTAACTCCAGCAGCATAATGACGCGTCTGAGAATGTGTATTGTAAGATTCATAACGTCTTCCTGTTGTTAGTGTAAATGGATATTCAGCATCAGGGAGTTCCAATGGTGCAGTATAATCTACCGGTACAAATGCTGACTTTGTTGATGTCGACTCCATTTGGTGGAACCTCTCGTGCAAGATAAGTGTTCCTGGATGGTTTTCATCTGGGCAAGGATAATGAATACCATACTCTTTTTCAAGTCTTTCATACGATATGCCCCCGTACATCTCCCAAGCTAGTTTTCTAACTTCATCCCAGATTTCTTCACTGTTGTTATAGTGAATAGGATAGCCCATAATCGTAGAAAGATCACATAGGATTTCCCAGTCTTCTTTCACATTAGGGTGTGGTTCTACCGCTTTGCGAACCCTTTGAACTCTCCGGTCAGTGTTGGTATATGTTCCATCCACCTCACCCCATGAACGTGCTGGTAATACAACATCAGCCATTTTTGCTGTTTCCGTTAAGAAAATATCTTGAACAATTAATAAATCAAGCTTTTCAAACAATGTTTGTGTATGATTCATATGAACATCAGCAAGGAGCGGGTTTTCACCAATGACATAAAGGGCCTTTAATTCACCCGTCTCGATCCGATCAAAAGTTCTCGTTTGTGTGTCACCAACTCTTGGGTTTAGTTCAACATTCCATTCCTTTTCAAACCGCGCCCGCGAATCACGATTTGCTATGCTCATTCCACCTGTTAATTGGTTTGGCAAACAGCCCATATCACCCGCACCTTGAACATTATTCTGACCTCGAAGCGGCATGACACCGGAGCCTGGTTTACCGATATTCCCAGTTAATAACGCTAGGTTTGCTATATCAAATACATTATTTACACCACAGTGATGCTCCGTAATCCCAAGCGTGTACGCAATCATTGAACCGTTTGAGGTGGCGTACTCTCTTGCAGTTGCAGCAATGTCATCCGCATTTAAACCGGTAATCGATGCAGCGTATTCCAGTGTAAAAGGCTCAACTTGCTTTTCTAACTTCTCGAAATCAAGCGTAACCTGTTGGACAAACTCTGGACTGTATAAACCTTCTTTTAAGATGACTCTAATGAAAGCATTGATAAGAGCAATATCTGAGCCCACATTTAATTGCAGATGGCGATGGGAAGATTTTACCATATCTATTTTCCTTGGATCTATGACAATTATTTTCAAACCAGCTTTTGCAGCTTTTTTCATACGATTTGCAATAATGGGGTGTGCCTCTGTTGTATTTGAACCCATCAAAAGTAAGACTTCTGCTCGATCAATATCATCTAGTGTATTAGTCGGTGAACCGCTTCCAAAAACAGTTGCCAGACCGGCAACGCTAGAGGCGTGTCAAGTACGGTTACAGCCATCAATATTGTTACTATTAATGACCGCCCTCATAAATTTTTGAGTTACAAAATTGGATTCGTTTGTATTTCTCGCGCAAGCGAACATGGATATCGAGTCTGGACCCCACGTAGTTTTTATGTTGGATAATTGACTAGCAATGAATTGATATGCTTCATCCCAAGTGGTTTCAACTAGCTTTCCTGCTTTACGGATTAGTGGAGATGTTAATCTATTTTTTGCATGTACATATTCATAGGCAAATGCGCCTTTTACACATGTTTGCCCTTTGTTCACTGGTGCTTCCTTGTCACCGCGGATTTTCATGATTTTGTTGTCTTGTACTTCAAGGACTAAGCCACAACCAGTACCACAGTAACCGCAGATCGTTTTAACAAAATTTGCTTCTCCCACCATTTTCACTCCCCTATAAAAACATTAATACCTCTATTACCATATTAATCTATTTAATAAGATTGTGGATTTCTTTTTCAAAGAATATTTGTCTTTTTCTTGAATGAAAATTTTGGGAATAAAAAAAACGAGAGATTAGATCCCCCGCTTTCAGGCAATTTTTGCCGGTAATAAGATATTAAAGGTTGTTCCTTTATTAAGTTCACTTTCCACAAACACCTTACCATTATGGCTTTCAATAATTTTGAAACTAACCATTAAGCCTAAGCCGTTACCATTCTTCTTGGTTGTGTAAAAAGGTTCTCCTAGTTTCTTTAATTTTTCTTCGGATATTCCTACTCCTGTGTCTTGAATAGAAATTTGGACATTATTATCATGTATGATTGTTTTAACATGTAATTCGCCACCATTAGGCATAGCTTCAATTCCATTTTTAATGAAATTCAGAAATACCTGCTTTAAGCGATTCTCATCACATTCAATTTGAATAATTTCATGGTTACAATCAAAGGTCAAACGAACATTTTTCTTTCTCGCTTCGAATTCAAGCAAGGAGACGACATTCTTAATAACAGGAACAACATTTTTTTCTTCCAACTCCACTGCCTTTGGTTTTGCCAATACCATAAAGTCCTCGACAATCGTATTAACTCTTTCAATTTCATCAAGAATGATACTTAAAAACTCCATCCGCTCCGGATCTTTTTCGTCTAACTGCAAGAATTCCGCGTACCCTTTCATTGAGGTTAGTGGATTACGGATTTCATGAGCAACACCTGCAGCCAATTGTCCAACAGCCGCGAGCTTATCCTGGCGATGGAGGACCTCTTCTGTTTTCTTCCGCTCTGTTATATCATTTCGAATCGCAAGGTATTGGTATGGCTTTCCTTGCCCATTAATAAATGGAACAATGGTTGTGTCCACCCAATAATAAGTTCCATCTTTAGCTTTATTTCTAATTTCACCCTTCCAGACATTCCCAGAACCAATAGTTTTCCAAAGATTTTTGAAAAAGTCCTTTGAGTGGTAACCAGAATTTAGAATATTGTGGTCTTTCCCCAGGATTTCTTCTCGATTATATTTAGATATCTCACAGAACTTGTCATTTACACTGGTGATGATTCCTTTTGCATCTGTAAATGCGACAATTGAGGATTGATCAAGCGCAAATTTTATATCAATATTCTCCTTAATTGTTTCCTTAAGATGTTCTTCCGCCTTTTTGCGATCAGAAATATCTGAACGTATTGCAATATATTGGACAGGTTTACCTTTTTTATTCAAAAAAGGAACAATGGTTGTATCGACCCAATAAAACGCCCCATCCTTTGCTTTATTACGAATTTCCCCGCGCCATATTTGTCCAGCTTGTATCGTATGCCATAGGTCTTTGAAAAACTCTTTAGAATGATAGCCAGAATTTAATATTCTATGGTTCTGACCGATAATCTCTTCCTTTTTATATTTAGAAATTTCTTCAAATTTATCATTTACAAAAATGATTTTTCCTACTGGGTTTGTAATCGCAACAATGGTTGAAGCATCCAGTGCAGCTTTGATGTCTTTTAAGTTTGTATCCGCCGTCATTAATTGTTTACTAATTAATGTACTCGATAAGATAAGTCCGCCGATTATTAATACTGATACGAAAAGTACCAAATAAATAATAAATGGACTATCAGCGCTTGATCCCCCAAGAACTTTTGGTGTCGTAAATGAGGCTCTCCTTAAAAGAAAATGACCTTCGATAATTGCAAATGACATAATGATTGCACTAATTGGTTTTAACCAAACCTGATTACTTTGGGTAAAGCTTTTTGAAGAAAAAAGAATCCATAAAGAAAATAAAAAGGAACCAAAGATTAAAAGTCCTGAAAAAACAAGCAAGAGGAAATTAAATTTAATATTTACATTCATTGCATATAATCCGATTACCTGTATTGCAATTACTGCAAAGGTTAGAAATACACTGCCCACGATTAAATGATAATATTTAATTTGTTTTCCATAAAATGAAAGGAAAGCCATTCCTGTAAAAGCAATCCCAATAGCCATTGAAAGAATCGTAAGTGGAATTTGATAACTTGCGAACCGATTTGTATCTGCTGAAATGAGTCCGATAAAGTTCATGATCCAAATCCCGATTCCCATAGATAATGTTCCACCCAAAAACAGGAGCCTCTTATTTTTTTCAGACGACTTAATTAAGGTAAACATATCTAATGCTGTATATGATGCCATGATGGTTAAACCAATGGCAATAATAATGAAATAAGGTTGAAAAGTCCCAATCATTGCATTCATTTACCAGCATCTCCCCACTTTCTATATTGCTTTTCTACTATGATTGTAATGTAAATCGTAATGTTATGGAAGCACCAAATATCGAAGATTGTCAATTTCCCTTTACTTTAACCGATAAATAACCGTCCAATTAAAACAAGAAAAAAGGAATAAATTAATTCTTGTGATAAAAGACTTATTTTTTTAATAAGGGCAGATTTTTTTTAAAAAAGTCTACACTTTTTTATTTATTTCGGCTATACTGTACTATAACAAGAGCGATTCAAATAAACTGTATTAATAAAGGGGGATTTTTATTATGTTAATGAGTCCAGTTGAGTTTTTTCGTACTTTGCAAAAAAAGGAATGTTCAGAGTGTGGTCAGCACATGGAGGAACAAGCAGAAAGTTACTTTATGGAATGTGACCGCTGTTTAGCTAAAAAAGAGGAATAGTTCAAAAAAACTCTCCATTTGTGGAGAGTTTTTTTGATATTAATCATTAATGATATCTACTGTATTCAATTTATTTCCGTTTTGGAGAGAATTAGGAAGGCATAAACCTTTTTAGAGAAGCAAACCCTTTAGATAAGGAGTTGAATTGAATGTTTAAAAAGGATAATTCCCGAACAGAACACACTAGAGACCCTCTAAAAGAAAATTTTGCTGGTCGTACGAAAACTGTTTCAGGCGATTCAGTGGATAAACTTAGAAATCTTGAAGAAGCCAACACGTTAATTAGCGGAGATGAGATTCAACAGCAAAATGAAAATCTTTAGAAAGGCGGTTAAATTATATGGGAATGATTGATATAGTTAATGCTAAACCGGGTGATGAAGTTTATATTATTTATCGGAATCCTACTTTTTTAACTGCCGCAAATATTAAAGCAGCCGAAATTGTCCAACATCCAAATAACCCTGATAACTTAGCGTTATATCTTAATGAGAAATTTCTTGACCTTGAAGAGGATGATGCACTTTTTAGCAGCTCTGATGCAGCAAAAAAGGCATATGATACACATTTTTTTGATTTTGGTGAATAAGAAAAGACTGTCATTTATCTATGACAGTCTTTACAAATATATAAATTCTTAAATTTGCGGAAGTTCTCTCATTTCCTGTAGCATTTCATTGCCACACATTGGGCAGAGTAAGTCATCTGCCACAAAATCTTTCCTCATCCAACCTATACACGCTTCATCTATACAAGAATAGATTTCAGTATCAACCAAGATTGTTTCAATTTCTTCTTCTTTAGCTCTTTTACCGTAAAAAATGGGAACCGCCTCCTTTTTTATTAGTATGCACAAAAAAGTGGCTTTTCATTTCCATAAATTCCATAGGAGTTGGAAAAATAATGTTTACAAATAAAAACCCATACACAATTGTTGGAACGGATATCGAAGAAGTTAAGAGGTTAAATAGCCAATCAGGCTTAAGTTATAATGAAGTCAAGAAGCTACTTGCAGAAATGTACCTTGATAATAAAAAAGAAAAGTAGAGATTTTTTCTATTTGAATTTTAAAAAAACTAAAGCCTTCCTGTTAAATGGAAGGCTTTAGTTTTTCTATATGAAATAAGGAATTAGATATGGTACGATAAACGAAATTAATAAGGCGGCAATTCCCATTGCTGCTCCAGCAACAGCTCCCTGAATTTCTCCCTCCTTGACTGCTTCAGCTGTGCCAATTCCATGTGCTATCGTCCCGATTGATAAGCCTCGAGCAAAAGGATGATGAATTTTAAACATAGTCAGAAGCTTTGGACCAAACATAGCTCCAATCATTCCAGTAAGAATAACAAAAGCAACGATGAGTGATACGTTAGCTTTTATTATTTTCCCTATTTCTGTTGCAACTGGGACCGTAACTGACTTTATCGTTAACGAAAGAAGTAGCATTTTAGAGAAATAGAAGCATTTAGCAATAACTAGGGCAGTGGTAATCGTTGTAAATGACCCAATTAAAAGTCCAACACAAGCAGCAACCCTATACTTTGCAATCAAATTCCGATTTTTATAGATTGGCACTGCTAAGGCTACTGTTGCTGGACCGAGCAGGTAAGTCATAATTTTTTTAGCAGGAATATATTCACGATAAGTAATATGTGATCCTACTAGCAGGATAATAATGATGAATGTACTTAAGAATACTGGGCTCGTTAAAGGGGAGGAATACTTTTGGCCAAACCCACGAGATAGTTTATAGACAGCAATTGTTAGGAAAATACTATAAACTGTGATCATGATAATTCACTTTCACCTTTTCTTTTTTCATAATCACTGATTGGGTGGCTTTACCTGCCGATAAAAGTCCAATAAAAGTACTTGTTACAAGGACAAATAAGATAATGACGCCCTTATGTATGAAGATAGGCCCCAATGTCATTAATCCTACGGCAATAGGAATGAAAAAAAAGCTTAAATGTTTTAATAACCATGTGGTCGCTACGTCTATTTGTTCGACTTTTATTACACCTGTCCAGAGTAAAACTAAAAGGAGTAGTATACCTATAACATTTCCTGGTATTTGCAAATGAAGAATTCGTGCAATTTGATTTCCAATCTGATAAATCACAATTAATATCAATATTTGACTAGAAAATGTCAGCACTTTTTTCACTAAATCCCCCTCCTTTTCTCTGGAATAAAAAAGTATAATCGGCAATATTCTAAATTTTTTTAAAATATAATCAATAATACTACAGTATAAAGGAATCACTTTAAATTTGCACTAACTTTTGTTCACAAAATATCCATATCTTTTTTCGAATAACTTCTTTATCTTAATGGTAGGAGGGATACATATGAAAAAGATCTATTTAATATGCAGTCTTACTGTGTTTATTGGGATTGCAGCAGGAATTTCTTTCTCATTCGCGATGCAAATGCGAAAATACCTGCAGAAGTTACCTTGATAGACCAAAACGGTGATTCATATAATTTTGGTAAGGATCATACCAAATTAAAACTTGTTGAATTCATCTACACTCATTGTCCTGATATTTGTCCAACAACCACCGAAAAAATGATTGACTTGAAAAAGGATTTTGAAAAGATTGGTGTTTTTGGTAAGGATATTGAATTTTTAACAATTACCATCGATCCATATCGAGATACTCCCGAGATATTAACTAGTTATATGCAGGGGTTTGAGATAGAGAATAACAAACAATGGTTATTCTTAACAGGAGACAAGCAAAACATAAAAAGGGACCGCCAAGAAATGAAAAAGGTTGCGGATGCGATGCAATTTCAATTTAAAGATCCTGGCAATGGTCAATTCATCCATTCAACCTTTACCTTCCTGGTTGATGAAAACAATAAATTCATCGACAAGTTTCCCATGGGAAAAGACTTTAATAAAAAAGAAGTTTATGACACAGTAATGGATAAATTAGACTAAACAAAAAAGCGATTAGTCCACTTGGGATTAATCGCTTTTTATTACTTTTTTCTTTAATTCACGGATGAAGGGTATTTTTTTATTTGCTGTAAAGACAAAAGGTAATTAGACTTTGGTTTTGTTAAACTCGCTTTTATTCCGGCCTTTTTTAACTTGTTAACGAGTTCAGTAAGTTGATTTTTTGTCATTTTTCTCACACCTTCTTTTACTTGCTTCATATCCCAATTCTACATCAAAAATATGAATAAAGTGTGAAATCAGAGAAATTTTTTTAGAAAATTTTTCTTTTAAAAAGAACTTCATCTGAAAGAATTCGCTCTTCTACTATTTTAATGGTATAATCAGTAGATATTTTGTTCTTGGAGGATGTTTTAAATATGATTACTGTAAGTAACGTAGGTTTAAGATATGGAGACCGGAAATTATTCGAAGATGTAAACATTAAATTTAATCCTGGTAATTGCTACGGACTAATTGGTGCAAATGGTGCGGGAAAATCAACCTTTTTAAAAATTCTATCTGGTGAAATTGAAGCACAAACAGGAACTGTTCAGCTCGGACCTAACGAACGGATGGCTGTGTTAAAACAGAACCATTTTGAATATGAAGAGTACGAAGTATTAAAGACTGTCATTATGGGTCATACGAGACTTTACCAAGTTATGCAGGAAAAAGACGCTATATATATGAAGGAAAACTTCACGGATGAAGACGGTATGAAGGCTGCTGAGCTTGAGGGTGAATTTGCCGAATTAAACGGTTGGGAAGCAGAACCAGAAGCAGCTATTCTTCTAAAAGGCCTAGGCATAGGTGAAGATCTTCATTATAAGAAAATGTCAGAGATCACGGGGTCAGAAAAAGTAAAAGTGCTGCTTGCACAAGCTTTATTCGGCAGACCAGACGTTTTACTTCTCGATGAGCCTACAAACCACTTAGATATCAAAGCAATTCAATGGCTCGAGGATTTTTTAATTAACTTTGAGAATACCGTCATTGTTGTATCCCATGACCGTCACTTCCTAAATAAAGTTTGTACACATATTGCCGATTTAGATTTCGGGAAAATTCAAGTCTATGTTGGTAACTATGATTTCTGGTATGAATCAAGTCAATTAGCTACAAGATTAACTTCAGACGCTAATAAAAAGAAGGAAGAAAAAATCAAGGAATTACAAGCCTTTATTGCACGCTTTAGTGCCAATGCTTCGAAGTCTAAACAAGCCACTTCTAGGAAAAAGTTACTGGATAAAATTACGCTTGATGATATTCGACCTTCTTCACGTCGTTATCCTTTTGTTGGCTTTACGCCAGACCGAGAAATTGGGAATGATTTGTTACGCGTTGAGGGATTAACAAAAACCATTGATGGTGTAAAGGTTCTTGATAACGTTAATTTTATTGTTAATAAGGGTGATAAAATTGCTCTTGTTGGAACAAACGAAGCTGCTAAGACGGTACTGTTTAAAATTCTTATGGGCGAAATCGAAGCAGATAGTGGTACCTTTAAATGGGGAATTACTACTTCTCAAGCGTATTTCCCGAAGGATAACTCCGAGTATTTTGAAAACAGTGACTTAAACCTAGTGGATTGGCTTCGTCAATTCTCACCTAAAGATGACAGCGAGAGCTTTTTACGTGGATTTTTAGGAAGAATGCTTTTCTCTGGTGAAGAAGTACTGAAAAAAGCAAGTGTCCTTTCAGGGGGAGAAAAAGTTCGTTGTATGCTTTCAAAAATGATGTTAAATGGAGCGAATGTCCTCCTTCTTGATGAGCCAACTAACCATTTAGACTTAGAATCGATCACCGCTCTTAATAATGGACTAATTAACTTTAAGGGCTCGTTGCTTTTTGCATCCCATGACCATCAATTTATCCAAACAATCGCCAATCGAATTTTCGAATTAACACCAAAAGGCTTAGTAGATAAGCAAATGAGTTATGATGAATACCTTGAAAATGATGATATTCAGAAGCAAGTTGCACAGATGTACCAATAAATAATTAGACGGCACCCACGGTCTGTAACGTGAGTGCCTGTTTTATTAGCTTTTTTTCTGTTTTCTTCTTGATGATGGTTCAGTCCGTGAACCTGTTTCGGTTGTAGTTGTTCCCTGACCTTCTACTTGCGGGGAAGCCAACCCGATTGTCGATGGATCCTTTTTACGTTTTCCCATTTTTGTACACCTCCCCTATTAGTTTTTGGATGATTATAGCTACTTATTCCGAATAATTACGGTAAAGTTAGGCAAGATAATTTAGAGGAGGAGGTGTTTTGTATGGCAAAAATTGGTGTGGAACAATCTCTTGCACAAGTTCAACAGGCTTTACGTGAAAAAGGACATGATGTGATTGAATTAAAGCAAGAGTCGGATGCTCAGAATTGTGATTGCTGTGTGGTTACAGGACTAGATTCTAATGTAATGGGTATGCAGGATACCTTTACAAAAGGATCAGTTATAGACGCAAACGGCCTGTCTGCTGATGAAGTATGTCAACAAGTCGAAAGTAGACTACAATAATCAGGTTATTTTTCAAAGACTAAAGGATTTACTTTAGTCTTTTTTTTGTTTCTATTCTTTAATGATTAAATCAATTTGCTATAATGATTTATGAATGAAGATGTTTGAAAGGACGAATTACATGAAAAAAAAAGGTTTGATATGGTTTTTTATCGTAATTTTGGTGTTTCTGCCCGCATGTTCAACTAAACTTCCAGAAAAAGATATCAAGCAGGCTAAGAAAATTGAAATTACAATTTCTGCAGCGGTAAGCCTTGACAGTGCTTTAATGGAAATTAAGACTCAATTTGAAAAAAGAAATAAACAAATTGCTATACTATATAACCTTGGAGGATCCGGTGCTTTAAAACAACAAATTATTCAAGGGGCCCCAGCAGATATTTTCATCTCTGCCTCTAAAAATCATTTTGACGAACTAGCAATAAAGGGCTTAATTGATGAACAGAAACAAACGGATTTATTGAGCAACCAAATCGTATTAATTACAAATAAAAGCAAACCAGCACCGTTAACCAATTTTAAAGATTTAAATAAAAGCGGTATAAAGAAAGTGGCCATAGGGACTCCTGCAACTGTACCAGCAGGAATGTATGCAAAACAAACACTGCAGAAACTCGATATTTGGGACAGATTACAATCAAAAATAATTCAAACAAAAGATGTTCGCCAAGTACTTACCTATGTAGAGACAAATAGTGTTGATGCTGGCATCGTCTATATGACAGATCTAAAAGGTTCTGATAAAGTAAAGGTTGTTACTGTCGCTGATGAACAATCTCACGAACCAATTATTTATTCTGCAGGTATAATAAAGTCATCTGTTAAAAAGAAAGAGGTTTCCCTATTTTATGATTATTTACAAACTCCTAGGGCACGAGCGATATTTAAAAAATATGGTTTTAAAGTATTGGATTGATCTTTTTGATGCAAAGTGAATTCTGGTCCCCCATTATTTTATCGCTAAAGGTTGCGTCTATTTCTGTTACCTTGGTGTTTGTGTTTGGAATCTTATTTGCTAGATTACTATCAAAAGGACTTTTTAGGGGAAAAATGCTCATTGAAATTTTTCTTTTGCTTCCTATCGTATTGCCCCCTACAGTGATTGGATTTTTACTGATATTCTTTTTTGGTGGGAATAGTCCGGTTGGATCAATAATAAATAAACTATTTGATAGTTCCATTATGTTTACACCTTTTGCTGCGGTGATTGCTTCAACCATTGTTGCTTTTCCCTTAATGTACCAAACGGTAAAGATTGGTTTTCAATCTGTTGATAAGGGAATAGAAGAAGCAGCAAGAGTTGATGGTGCAAACGAACTGAATGTATTTTTACTTGTAACCCTGCCATTATCTACAAGATCAATTATTACGGGCCTTATCCTTAGTTTTGCAAGAGCACTAGGTGAATTCGGAGCAACCTTCATGTTCGCCGGCAATATTCCCGGAAAAACACAAACTGCTCCCACCGCCATTTATATAGCCATGGAATCTGGGAACATGAATTTAGCCTGGCTTCTAGTCATATCGATGATTATTATCTCGTCCTTAATGTTACTTGCCACCAATGTAACACAAAAATAGCCATGAAAAGGTTTCATCCTTTCCGTGGCTTTTATGATAAGATTAGTATTTTTTTATGAATTTCTTCCTTACACCTATAAAAATTCCCGCAAATGCGATGATAATGATCCCATATATCGCATTAAAATGGGAAACCTGTTGTTTCTTCACACTAACTTTTTCACTTTTAATGGAAACCTTCTCAGGAATTGGCTCCTTATATTTTAGTGTAACTAACTGGACAACTTGTCCGTTATTATTTTTTATCGATAGTTTTCCCTCACTATTTACCTCTTTAGTAGCTCCATTAATAGCCTCTGTTACTAAGGTATCCATTTCAGGACAAAATTCTTTATTATCCTTTTTGTAAATTTCATCTTGCTTTAATATTGAATGCTGAAAGTTCTTAAAACCATAATCAAACAAACGGGCTGTATCATCATATTTCTCTCTTTGTTGTTCAGAATTTAAAACGACTGCTGTCAACCCTAATTTGGCATTTCTAGCTGTAGTAGCCAGAGTTTGTTTTGCCTCCCTTGTATACCCTGTTTTGCCGCCAGTTATTCCTGGATAAGCTAACTCTCCTTTAAGCATGCGGTGATGGGTTAGGATATTCGTTTTCCAAGATTGCCCCTCCCATTTGAGGACTTTTGTTCCAAAGATGTCAGCAAAAATGGGATTCTTAATTGCATAATTAGTTATTATTGCTAAATCCATTGCTGTCGTATAGTGGTTTTTATCAAACAAACCGTTGGGATTGATAAAATGGGTGTTCTTGACGCCAATCGTTGATTTTAAATACCCATTCAAATGAACAGCAAACTGCTCGACACTTCCATCTAAATGTTCCGCAATTGCTACAGCTGCATCATTTCCGGAATTAATTAGCATGCCTTGGATCAATTTCTTTAAAGGGATCTTTTCCCCTTCATCTAAATATACCCTTGTTCCATCTTGTCTAACTGCATTACCACTAACAGTTACGATACTGTCCAAGTTTCCCTTTTCAATTGCATAGATTGCAGTTGCTATTTTCGTTAGACTTGCAGGGTACATTCTTTGATTGGCATTTTTCGCAAAGAGAATAGCACCTGTATCTGAATCTAACAGAACAGCCCCCTTACTTTTCAGTTCTATTTGACCATTTATTGCCGCAAAGGTGTTTAAATGGTTAGAACAAATAAGTAGGATAAAAATAATCACCGATATAAACTTTTTCACTAGATAACACCCAACTTTTACATTATTTCCTAATTAATATTACCAGATAGTTTTGCAAAATAATAGTTTCAAAATAGAAATTATAAATTAAAGTTCAATTATAGAAAAAAAGAAAAGCCGGCAGGTATCTTCCGCCGGTACTAGTTCTAATTTCGTTTTTTTGATATCAATAAAGTTATTTGAGCCATTATTAAAGGTAATGACGATTTTCTGCGATAAGCCAAGTATTTAGGCTCCCAAATGTTTGTATATTTCTGCTTGAATTTTCTCAGACCTTGGAAATGATAAATAAAGTGTCCGTGCAGGAAAATTTGCGCAGCAATTTTCTCGCCTAGAAAGGAAAACCTTGATAATCCTACATTCGCAAGTGGGGCCATCCCCATATTAAAGCGGCCGTACCCTTGTTCCTTTGCCCAATCAAATAAACAGAGGAAGAGATAATCAACAGTACCTGATGATACTTCGGGTCTAAATCTCATTAAATCAACAGATATCGTCTGATAGTCATCGTAAACATACATAATGCTCATAAAGCCAAGTGTTTGCATATTTTCATCTTTTAAAATGGCAATCGGCGCCTTATTTAAATATTCTTCATCAAAGAACCCCAAAGAAAAACCCTTCTCAGTTCGCCCTAGAAGCCACTCATTAGAAATTTCTCTAAGTTCTTCCACCAGCCCTGGTGAAAATGGAGGGCCAACTACTTCAAAAGAATAGTTTGCTCGAGCAAATTTATTTCTTAATGTCCGTAAGCCCTTCATTTTGTTTCCTGAAAGGGAAAAATTCTTCAGATCAACAAACGCCTCTTCACCCAATTTAAAAAAAACAAAGCCATGGCCGTGGAGATACGGAAGCATATCGTCACTTACCTGATAAAAAACAGGAGTAAAACCATGTAAATCGGCTATTTCCTGAAATTCCTCAATTGCATTTGATAATTCGTTTTTTTCCCCAATCGGGTCGCCGAGAATAACTAACTTGTCTGCATATTGTTGATAGGATAATAAAACATTCTTTTTACTGTTCCAAAAGATTAATTTGTCATGTAAAAAAATTAAATGGGAAAGTACCTTTCCTTGATACTTGGTTAAATGAGCAATAATTTCTTTATCTCGACCATTGGACCTCTCCAATGACCACTTTTTAGGCAAGCTGATTAAATAGCCAAACATAAGTATTAATAAAGCAATGACAAGTCCTATAACAGCACTCGTAAATAAATCCCGATAATCGACAATTACATAAGGCAAAAGCTTGGAAGGGATTTCTATTTTTGAGATCGGTAGGTTTGCATACCCTATTAAGAGATACATTGCAGTAATCATTAGAATAATCGTAATATCAAAGATCGTTTTTCCCCATGTCAGTACATAACTCTCACGATAAAATTGACCTTTTGACATCCTAAGTAAAAGGGCGACGATAATTAAAAATATCGCTTCCTCATAATCAATCCCTTTAAAAATAGAGAACAATGCCGCTAGAATTAGAGCGAACATTGTTAACTCATACGCTCTCTTCACACTATATTCAATTCCTCGAGATAATCCTAGTAACAAGAACCCTGCAGCCACCGATAATTGGTGTGATACGTTAATGATTGGAAACGACAAAAGCTCCTGGGCTACCTTTAGTCTGGACATAATTCCAGGGATACTTGCAGATAAAAGCAAGATTAAACCTGATAAAAAAACAAGCATCGTTAACAAGACATGACTAAATCCTTGGACAACAGCTTTAGGAAGATCATTCCAGGTTTGGTTCCATTTTTCCCAATAAAGCTTAACAAAGAATACAAGGCTTAAAAGGAATGGTAAAAAATAATACCCAATCCGATAAAATAAAAGCAAAACAAGCACTTTTTCTTCGGGAATAAATAACTCTTGCATCCCCCAAATAAACACTAAATCAAAGGACCCTAGCCCTCCTGGAATCATACTAATGATGCCTGCACAAGCAGCTACAATATAGACAGGAAATAGACTTTCTGCAGTAATTGAAATCCCTAAAATCTTGCATAAGATCAAAATTGCAAAAAAGACCGCGAGCCATTCGATAATTGAAACCAAGATAAGCTTCAAAGTAATTTTTGTACTTAATAGTGACTGACTGCCCTTATTTGACTTAATCATATGGATGATTATAAAAATCGGTAAGTATAAACCGACCCCAAGAACTGCAAAATAGAGCCATCTTGTATCAACAAATAGTGGAAAATTTCGATGTTTTATTATAACGATCCATGATAAAACTGATACCCCAGTTAAATAAAATAAGGATACAGAAGCAATAACCCCCAAAAGCCTTCGCTTGTCCTGTTCGAGCTTATGAAAGAAGTACGTCCTTAACATTCCCCCTATTAATCCACCGAAGCCGATTAAATTTGAAAAGGAATTCGCAATGAATGATTGTTCCAAAAGATCCCGAATTGGGACTTTCAATTTTAATATCCTGACTAATATCACATCATATAGCAACATTGGTAAAACAGCGACAAAGGTAATTGCTATTATTAATAGAAGAAGTCCGATATTAAGATGATTTAGTTCATCCTTCAGTAACTGCATATTTAAGTTTTGGGTGAATTTTTTTATTTCAATAATTGCAAAGATTAACAGTAACAACGGGAAAATAAATTTAGCGATTTTTAAAATCTTTTCTTTTCGAATCCCCAACAAGCTAACCACCTAATTTTTCAGCTAATTCAACCTAGTCTCCGCAAGTGTTCTTTTAATTCCTGATTTTACTATAAACTTTTCTATAGGAAAAACAAAGAAATATTTCCTCACATTGCTGGGTATTAATACTCATTGTAGACATTTTTTTAAATGTTCAACCATCGATAGAGGATCAAGAGTAAAGAGATTTATTTATCAAAAAAAGTACAAAAATAATAAAAAAGAGACAAGTTTGCTCACCTAATAGGCATATGAATAAAGTAGGACAAATATACGAGGGGGTAGCAAATGAAATTTGTAGTATTTAAAAAAGAAACACTACTATTTTTTGCAGCTATTGGTGTTGTACTTGTTTCGCTATCGGCATGGTTCATGTTAAAAGCTGGAGATACAACTGTCTTTAATCAGCAAGGAAAAGCAAAAATCCGTGAAATTCACATGGTCACTGCGGAATTCAGTACAAAAATGAAAAATGGAAAAGAAATGGAGGCTTACCGCTGGGATCCTGGTACAGTTTTCTTAGAAAAAAACGAAAAAGTAAGGTTATTTATTAATGGGATTAACGGTGAAGAGCATCCTTTTTATATAGAAGGAACAAAAATAAAAGGGATAGTGAAAAAAGGAGAAGAAACCATTGTTCCGCTCCAGTTTGAAAAAGAGGGAACCTATCGATTGATTTGTGAGATTCATTCAGACCGGTCACAAAATGGCCCAATGATTGCTTATATTGTGGTAGATTAACGCAGGAGATCTCTCTCCTGCTTTTTTTATTCCAATTGTAGTTCTGTTTTATTAATTAATACCATTGACACCTTGTTATTATTGGATTTTTTCTATATAACAGTTTGTCTGTTACCCTTAATAATTATAGTACAGTTTATATTTCTTAATCTAAATGTCAGAACTAATCAGCCTATGATAATGAAAAATATCCCTTTAAATCAGACTTCACAAAACCTTAACAATTAGTTACTACTATACGTACCTTTTTTCACAATACATCTGTTATACTCTATTCATAAAGTAAATACCAAAACTGTTATATAGCTTTTATAAAAAATATGAGGTGAAATATGATGGAACAATGGAATGGATTTACCAAAGGTGCATGGTCAAAAGAAGTTAACGTTCGCGATTTTATCCTAAAAAACTTTACTCCTTTTGAAGGAGATGACTCGTTCTTAGCAGGTCCAACTGAAGCAACCACTAAACTTTGGGATCAAGTAACGGAATTAACAAAGCAAGAGCGGGAAAATGGCGGAGTATTGGATATGGACACAGAAACCGTTTCTACTATTACATCTCATGGTCCTGGATATCTTAATGAAGATCTTGAAAAAATAGTTGGTGTACAAACTGATAAACCTTTTAATCGTTCTATGCAGCCATTTGGTGGCATTCGCATGGCGAAAGCAGCTTGTGAGGCTTATGGTTACGAATTAAACCCTGAAATTGAAAAAATCTTTACAGAGTTCCGTAAAACTCACAACCAAGGTGTCTTCGATGCCTATACCGATGAAATGATGCTTGCACGTAAAGCTGCAATCATAACTGGACTTCCTGATGCATATGGCCGCGGTCGTATTATCGGTGATTACCGTAGGGTTGCCCTTTATGGTGTTGATTTCTTAATCCAAGAAAAGCACAAGGATCAAAAGAACACAAGCAAAGTAATGACTGAAGTTAACATGCGTCTTCGCGAGGAACTCGCTGAACAAATTCGTGCGTTAAAAGAACTGAAGGAAATGGCAAACAGCTATGGATTTGATATCAGCCAGCCTGCTAAAAATGCTGCTGAAGCATTCCAGTTTGTGTATTTTGGTTACTTAGCAGCGATCAAGGAACAAAATGGTGCTGCGATGAGCCTTGGTCGTGTATCAACGTTCTTAGATATTTACGTAGAAAGAGACTTACAAAACGGTACATTAACTGAAGAAGCTGTGCAAGAAATTGTTGACCATTTTATTATGAAACTTCGTCTCGTTAAATTTGCGCGGACACCAGATTATAATGAATTATTCAGCGGTGACCCTACATGGGTAACTGAGTCAATTGGCGGTATGGCAAATGATGGTCGTTCTCTTGTAACGAAAAACTCTTTCCGTTTCCTTCATACATTAGATAATTTAGGTGCTGCACCAGAACCAAACTTAACGGTTTTATGGTCACCGCAGTTACCTGAGAACTTTAAAAAGTATTGTGCAAAAATGTCAATCAAAACTAGCTCCATTCAATATGAAAACGATGATATTATGCGTCCAGAATATGGCGATGACTACGGGATTGCCTGCTGTGTATCCGCTATGGAAATTGGTAAGCAGATGCAATTCTTCGGAGCTCGTGCAAACCTAGCAAAAGCACTTCTTTACTCCATTAACGGCGGTGTTGATGAAAAATTAAAAATCCAAGTTGGACCACAATATCAGCCAATTACTTCTGAAGTATTAAATTATGAAGAAGTCATGCAAAAGTTTGATCTTATGATGGAATGGCTTGCTGGTCTTTATATTAACACGTTAAATGTAATTCACTATATGCATGATAAGTACAGCTATGAAAGAATTGAAATGGCGTTACATGATACCAAGATCCTTCGCACAATGGCAACTGGTATTGCTGGCCTATCTGTTGTGGCTGACTCACTTAGTGCCATTAAATATGGTGAAGTTAAGGTAATCCGTGATGAAAATGGTCTTGCGGTTGATTTTGAAACGAATGGAGACTTCCCTAAATACGGAAACAACGATGACCGTGTGGATGCGATTGCTGTTGAAGTTCTTAAAACCTTTATGAAAAAGCTTCGCAAGCACCAGACTTACCGTGACTCTGTTCATACACTTTCAGTCTTGACGATTACATCAAATGTGGTATATGGTAAGAAAACTGGTAACACACCTGATGGCCGTCGAATGGGAGAACCATTTGCACCAGGGGCTAACCCAATGCATGGACGTGACACAAAAGGAACATTAGCTTCCCTTTCTTCTGTTGCAAAACTTCCTTACAACTATGCAATGGATGGAATTTCAAATACCTTCTCAATCGTGCCTAAAGCTTTAGGTAAAGAAGAAGAAAGCCAAGTGCGCAACCTAGTATCCATCCTAGATGGATATGCTATCAAATCAGGTCATCACTTAAATGTTAACGTCTTTAATAGAGAAACATTAATTGATGCAATGGAACACCCAGAGCTTTATCCACAATTAACAATCCGTGTATCTGGTTATGCAGTAAACTTTATTAAATTAACAAAAGAACAGCAATTAGACGTTATTAATCGTACTTTCCACGAATCATTATAAGGACAAAAGGCGGAAGTGCCCGTTTAGCGGCGTATGGACTGGAGCTCTCCGCCTGAGATAAAGGAAACACGGAGAGCGTAGCGATTCGATGTTGACTTATCGTAGGGCGGAGAGCGAAGTCCACTAGCCGCTGGGCGCTGGAGCTGGATTCAGAGAACAAGTTTAGTGTTTTCCAGAAATAATTATTTTGTAATTTCCTGAGCCCTTTTTATCGGGCTCCTATTAAATTAAAGGGGGATCATCATCATGAACGGAAATATTCATTCAATCGAAACATTAGGGACAGTCGACGGACCAGGGATCCGATATGTAATTTTTACACAAGGCTGTCTATTAAGGTGCCAGTTTTGCCATAATGCTGATACTTGGGAAATCGGCAGCGGCAAAGAAATGGCTGTTTCCGATATCATGGATGATCTAATGTCTTACCTCCCCTTCATTCAATCGTCGGGTGGCGGTATTACAGTAAGCGGTGGAGAACCACTGTTGCAAATTCCTTTCTTAATAGAATTGTTCAAGGAATGCAAAAAGAAAGGGATTCATACTACCATTGATTCTTCTGGTGGCTGTTTCTCCCATTCCAAGCTTTTTATTGAACAGCTTGAAGAACTCTTACAGTATACTGACTTAATCCTTCTCGATTTGAAGCATATTAACCGAAAAAAACATATCCAGTTAACTGGAATGGCCAACGATCATATTCTTGAATTTGCAACATTTTTATCAGACCATCAAGTTCCGGTTTGGGTACGCCATGTGCTTGTCCCTACGGTTACGGATGATCCTGGAGATCTGGAAAAACTCGGTGAATTTATCGGAACGCTTAAAAATGTCCAAAAGATTGAAATCCTGCCGTATCACAAGCTCGGTGTTTATAAATGGGAAGCTCTAGGACTTGAATATCAACTAAACTCTGTCGAACCACCTACAGAGGAAAAAGTCGAGTTTGCTTATAAAATGATAACTGCAAACTGGAAGGCACCGATTGGACACTGATTCACTTCTGAATCAGTGTTTTTTTAAGAACTTATTAGTCCAATTAGTAATGTCTTCAAAATATGGTATAATCACAATTATTAAATTGATTCTTTACCCTTTCTCCTATATACTCATATCATTGACAATTAAGTGAGGTGATAATTTTTGTTTCAATTGCTTATAGATATATCAGATATCAATGCCCTAAATGCCCTTTACGTCAGTATTTATTTAGGAATTACTTTAAAATTCTTATGGGCTTGGAGTGTGGAATATTCTTTTCTTGGCTCCTTATCTAATCAAGCAAGGACAGAAATTATTCACCCATTGGCATTTTACCGTAAGAAAAGTTGTTTAAATGGAAGCTATATTCTGAAAAGAATTGTTATATATTTTCGTAGAAAAGAATATTCTCAGGATGATACTGAAGAGCCTATTTCCTTCCTCTATACTTAACAATATATTTACAACATTCTAGGAGGAAATATGAAAACAAAACGATCTTCACTACTATTATTCTCACTACTTGGCTTAATAACATTATTACTATCGGCTTGTTCATCTCAAACACAAAAAGGAACTAACAATACTGGATTTTTCCAACATTATGTTGTCAATCCTTTTTCTGTATCTATCCATTCCGTTGCTGAATTCTTTAACGGAAATTATGGTTTGGCCATAATTATTGTTACAATAGTTATCAGACTAGCGTTAATGCCGTTAATGCTCAGACAGTATAAAAATCAAATGGGTATGAAGGAAAAGATGGATGTATTAAAACCCGAAATGGACGTTATTCAAGCAAAGATGAAAACAGAAAAGGATCCTAAGAAAAAGCAAGAACTACAAGCGGAAATGATGGGCCTATATAAAAAGCACGGGGTAAATCCATTAAATATGGGCTGTTTGCCATTGCTCATTCAAATGCCTATTCTTACTGGCTTCTATTATGCGATTCGCGGTTCAGAAGAAATTAAAACCCACGAGTTTTTATGGTTTAGTCTCGGAAATCCAGACATTATTATTACAATCATTGCCGGGGTTATTTACTACTTTCAGTTTAAAGTTTCCCAGTCCAATATGCCAACAACACAGCAAGACCAAATGAAATACATGGGTTTGCTATCTCCATTAATGATTGTCATGTTTTCTTTTAATGCACCAGCTGCCCTGCCTCTTTATTGGGTAGTTGGCGGTACATTCCTAATTGTACAAACTATGATTAGCAAAAGTCTTTATCAGATAAATAAAACACCAAAAGTCCAAGTCAAACAAAAATAATCAGATTGTAAAAAAGAAGCATCCTTTGATGCTTCTTTTTTTAGATCCACCTTCCTAACAATAGCCCACAAAAGGCGAGAATGATTCCTATCGTGAAACTGCTTAGCAAATAGCTGTAATAAAGCTTTTTCTTTTTTTCCCTTTTAAGTTTTACCGATTCAAGCATTAATGTCGAAAAAGTCGTAAATGACCCCATAAATCCAATACCTATTAAGGAATATAATGACCCTTTTACATTCAGCCCGAGGAGTAACCCCAATAAAAAAGCACCAATTAAATTGACTGTTAGGGTAGCCGAGGGAAAGCCCGTTTTATTTTGGTTTCTGCTAATCGCAAAGCGGCTAATTGCTCCAAAAAAACCACCAATTGAAACAAATATAATCTCAATCATATAAGTCTCCTCGATTTTTTTGCTTGTTCACTAAGTAACATTCCTGCCTTAGCCAAAAATAGACCTCCAAATAAACTAACAATTAAATAAAGGAAGCCAAATATGTATTTTCCTGTTTCGAGTAAATGAACCGTTTCAAAGCAAAAAGTTGAAAAGGTAGTATACGAACCAATGACACCAGTGGTAAGTGCGGTAAACAAATACGGATGAAGCTTATTGGAACTAACAAAATGATTTGTCATAAAACCCAATACAAAGGAACCTGTTAAATTTATTAAAAGGGTTCCTATTGGAAATTCTTTCCCCCATACCACTACAGCAAAAACTGATAATAAATAACGGAGCAAACTTCCAACGACTCCGCCCAATCCAACTAAGAAATAAATCAAAGCACACACCCCTAAACATTTTCCTTTTTATAATTATCAACTTAGACTGGTTAGGATAGATTTTTACAAAAATGGCAACCTAATTGTAGTACTTTGACAAAGGAGTGTTAATACAACATGAGAAACAGCTTATTCGTCATTGCCACCCTCGTTTCGAGTCTTTATTTAACAGGTTGTGCAAAGAATAATATCGATGGTGATGTAGCAACCCGGCAACGAAATACAAATGAAATAACTAGAGTGAATTTTAATAACCCTAATCAGGTCGGACCAGCTATTTCAAGTGCAGATACTAGTGATCCGGAATTAGATCGTAACAGAAATTATAACACTATTACCAATGGACGCAATAATAACAATGTTGGAAGCAATCAAACCAATACTAGAGTAGCGGTCAAAGCTGCTGATAAAGTAAACAACTTAACTGAAGTAGACAACGCAACAGTCATTGTAAACGATAATAATGCTTATGTTGCGGCTAAATTGGACGTTTCAGCTCGTAATGAATTGACTTCAGCTATTAAAGAAAAGATTGCTCGAGCAGTTAAATCTGTTGATCGGGACATTGACAATGTTTATATTTCTGTTAATCCTGATTTTTATGATCGAATGAATACCTATTCAAGAAATATTCGAAATGGAAGACCGGTTTCAGGTTTTATCGATGAGTTTTCCGATACCATCCGCAGAGTGTTTCCTAATGCGAAGTAATATAAAGTGGGACGGGAAGTAAAATGCTTGCAAATTGACTAGGCATCTTACTCTTCACTGCAGTTTCAATTTAAGCTCAGTTCTTACATTGTCCCATTCATGACAAAGAATACTAAAAAAGACCGTGTCCCTAGTGTATCCATCGGAAATAATCCGATCTTTTCGTAATATCCCTTCCTTTACTGCTCCAATTCTAGCAATAGCTTGCTGGGACCTTTTATTTCGAGAGTCTGTTTTTAATTGAACGCGCGTGAGGTTCCAATTTTCAAAGGCATGCGTTAATAACAGGAATTTACATTCTGTATTTACCTTTGTCCGCCATACATCTGGGTGATACCATGTCGAACCAATTTCAACACTTTTATGTCGCGGGGATATGTCTAAGAATCGGGTGCTGCCAATCACTTGATATTCGTTATTTACAACGGTGAAAGTGTATTCTGATCCATTTTCTCTAGCTTTCAATGCTGCTTTAATCATTTGTTCCATTTCATTTTTCGATCGAACCTTGGTCGCCATATACGTCCAAATTTCATCGGGTTTGGCCGCTTCCCATAAGCTCTCTAAATGGTCCATACTGATTGGAATCAAATTTACATTTTCCCCTTGTAACGAAAAAAGGTTGTTCCACAATTTATCCATTATTTAATATCTCCCCTTTATTTGCCGTATCTTTACCACTTTTTCCATATAAAAAGACTGCGGGCTATGCTCCACAGTCCTGTTTATCTATACATCTTGGAAATATTCCTTGTAGAAGCCGCCTACTTTTCCAGTATTGTCAATAATGTAATAAAATTCTTCAGTCTCATTTTTCACATCATAGACTTTCCCAGCCGTTAAGGCGTTATTGACAAGGTATTTTTTTGCATCCGTGTGAACGCATTTTATTTTTTTTACTGTTTCACGATCACGCCATGATAGATGAATCATTGTTGCCACCGTTCCTTTCGATCAATGTCCAATTTCTAGTATAATCAATCGGGCCGGTTCTGTGCAACCATATCATGCGTGAATTCCAAGAGTATTAGTTTTTTATTTTCACCAATTCTAAAATATCTGTTTTTAATTTAAGAAATTTGAACTTTTTTCAAATTTTATTAATTTTGGGTTCTCAAAAAGACTGTAAACCATTACAATTATAAAAACTGAATATTCAACCCATTTACCAAGGAGGCATTCATAAAAAATGAAAATTATGAGTAATGAGCAATTGGTTGTTTCGTATCGGGATGCATTAAAGTCTGACAAGGAAAAAGAATGGATTAAGATCTTAAAGGATGAAATCAAACGGCGTGGTTTAAAACCATTTAAAAATCGTTAGCATAAACCCCATGAAAAAACCGCTGAAAGGATTCAGCGGTTTTTCAATAATAAAATTATCTTCATTTAGCTTACAGCATGTATTTATTCAAGATCACGATTGGAAATAATCTAAATTAAAGTTGGTTATTTAACTCTCTAATTGGCCGAAAGCCTAACCCATTAAGTTTTGAAGCAATTTTGTCTGCTGCATCAACAGGGTGTTCTGCAGATATTTCAAAGAATTCCCCTTCATACTCTTGTTTTGCATGGACGTAGCGTGGATCATAATAATGTTCAAGTAAAATTCGAATCATATCAGGATAATTACGATCTGTTAACGTTTGGATGAGCGATTTTTTAATGTCTGGATCTTTAACACGTCTTAACACCTTTTCAATACCATCAGAAATCTTTTCGAAATACCAGGGTTCTTCCTTGTATGGCTGTACATACTCGGCGACAAGATGCTTTACCCGTTGATTAATGGGGGTGTTGAGATTGATGTTAATACCTTGCATTCTTTTATCCATTAATTCTTCAGTTTGGACAGCTTTTCCAATTCTTTTGCTTTCCGCTTCAACCAGAAAATAATCAGCATCTTTTATTTCTTGAAGACCTTTAAATAGAAGGGAGTCAAATGTTTTTTGGTTATGACCGTCACCAAGACCAATCGTTCCAAATATCGAACCGCGATGGCCCGCCATCTCTTCAAGGTCTAAGATTGGATATCCCTTCTTTTTCAATATCTTTAATACCTCTGTTTTACCAACACCGGTCAGTCCGTGGAGGACGACTGCTTTGTTAGGAAGCATTATAGGCAATTGTTCAAGAATATAGTGGCGGTATGCTTTATAACCGCCTACGAGTCGCCAAGAATAAATTCCGGCAAACTCTAAAAATGTAACAACTGCCTTACTTCGCATTCCACCACGCCAGCAATGGATAATAAGTTCCGTATCGTCTGAAAGGCATTTTTTTATTGTTTGAAGGAGTTCAGGAATTTTAGGCGAGACAATTTCCATTGCCTTCCATTTCGCAGTCGCCGCCCCTTCTTGTTTGTAAATGGTTCCGATTACTTGTCGTTCCTCATTTGTAAATAAGGGAACATTAATTGCTCCCGGAATTGCGCCATCTTTAAACTCGATCGGTGAGCGTATATCAATGATTACTGGGTTCTTTGTCGTAAAAAGTTCTTCAACCGTCATTTCCTTCATATCATCTACGCTCCTTATAAAATTTAATATTATCTGAAAAATAACATATCTAATGAAAACAAACAAAACTTCCACAACGGGAAGTTTCAGAAAAGTAAATATCATGGGAATTTATTTTCTTAATAAAGTATAAACACCATTATACAGGAAATATCACTAGCTTTCAAGAAGCTGGGAATTCTGCTTGTTGTCCATATTTTTTCTACTAGTGAAATGGTGTACCTGTTAAATTTTCTACGGCATGACAAAACTTATTCCAATTTCCCGGAAAGCTTTCGGTTCCTTCACTCTCATAGACTTTACCTTTTGTTATAAGCTTAATAGACCAGTATTTTCCTTCAATAATTATTCCGTCTTCACTTCGATAGGTTGGCTTCCTACTCTCACAATTGAGAGTAGACTCAGATTGTCGAGAAAGAGTATTTTTCTCGGCAATTTTTTATTCTCAGCATTTAATTATTCATTGTACCTGCTAATGGGCCTGTTGATTTCCGCTCTAGGCACTTCGCTTTCCGCGGGCGTGCCGGGGAGCCTCCTCGTCGCTATGCTCCTGCGGGGTCTCCCCTGCCCCGTACTCCCGCAGGAGTCTGCGTGCCTTCCGCGGAAATCAACAGAGCTATAAAATCAATGATGCACTGCTCTTAACACAACCAAACAATAAAAAATTAAGTGGTGAAATCTAT
>NZ_JAGGQX010000018.1:0-90377 GCF_018613095.1 Bacillus sp. ISL-75 | reverse complement strand
ACGCAAGTTTTTCAGTGCCCTCCGCTTCAGCGCCGAGGAGGCTCCCCGGCACGCCCGCGGAAAGCGAAGTGCCTGGAGCGCAAATCAACAGACATGTAGCAAAGCCTATATATTAATAATATTATAATGAATTAACGCGGTGAATTGTTAAAGTTATTGTAGAAAATAAGAGGCTGTCGAAAGTTTCTCGACAGCCTGAGTCTACTCTCACAATTGAGATTAGACTTTTTACCTATACGATCTTTGATTTTGGTTTGAAGACTGACATCAACTTTTCCATTTCGGACAAATTTTGACTGTTAAATAAATCGACAATTTTACTGCCGACAATAACTCCATCACAGTATTTTGTTAAGTCCGTTATTTGTTCTTGATTTGAAATGCCGAAGCCAGCCAAGACGGGAATCGGACTTACATCTTTTACAGATTTTAAAAATTGATTCAATTCCGAATCATATTCATTTCTTGCCCCTGTAATCCCTTTAATTGTAACCGTGTATAAAAATCCCTTGCCCTTGCTTGAAATCGTTTTGATTCGCTCCATTGGTGTTGTCAGTGTTACGAGGCGAATCAACTCAATTTCTGCTTTCTCAAGTTGTGGCGTAATGATACCCTCTTCTTCTATTGGTAAATCGGGAATAATACACCCATCCACACCAGCAAGACGAATATCTCGGACAAATTCCTCTACTCCATAGGAATAAATAGGATTTAAATAGGTCATGAGGAGGATTGGAACTGACACATCCTTTCGCGCTTTTCCTAGTTCTGCAATAATGCCCTTTAAGGTTGTTCCATTTTCAAGTGCCCTTATTCCAGCTCGTTGAATGGTTGGTCCATCTGCCACAGGGTCTGAAAACGGAACCCCAACTTCAATCGCAGTTGCACCAAATTTCTCCAACAGTGTTAGACGTTCAACCAAACATTCCAGCCCACCATCCCCGGCCATTATGTAGGGAACAAAAGCTTTTGTATTATTTTCTTTTAAAGCCGTAAAAGTTTTTTCAAAACGGTTCATTTCTTATCTCTCCTCTCTCAGCCGTGTTTTCACGGTATCCACATCTTTATCTCCGCGTCCTGATAGGCAAACAACAATCTTTTTTGTTTTATCCATTTTTGCAGCTAGTTTTACTGCAAAGGCAATTGCATGGGCACTCTCTAATGCGGGGATGATCCCTTCAAGCTTCGATAAGAGCTGAAATGCGTCTAGCGCTTCTTTATCGGTAATCGATTGATATGATGCTCGACCAATGTCATGCAAATAGCTGTGTTCTGGTCCTACGCCTGGATAATCAAGACCTGCCGAAATGGAATGGGCTTCTTGAACTTGACCATCTTGATCTTGTAATAGATACATTAGTGCACCATGTAGTACACCTGGACTTCCCTTTGTTAAGGAAGCCGCATGATACTCTGTGTCAACACCCTGTCCAGCAGCTTCCACGCCATAAAGACTAACCATCTCATCCTCGATAAATGGATGGAACATCCCCATCGCATTGCTCCCGCCGCCAATACAGGCAACCACTGCATCCGGTAGCGCCCCTTCGCTAAGTTGGAATTGTTGTTTTGTTTCTTTGCCAATAACACTTTGAAAATCTCTAACCATTTGCGGAAATGGATGTGGTCCCATTACAGATCCTAATAGATAGTGGGTATCATCTACATTTTCAACCCAGTATCTTAAGGCTTCGTTTACGGCATCTTTTAATGTTGCACTACCAGATGTAACACTGACGACCTTTGCACCCAGCAATTCCATTCGAAAAACATTTAATGCCTGCCTTTTGATGTCCTCCTCACCCATAAACACGATACAATCAAGATTTAATAAGGCACAAACGGTTGCCGTTGCTACACCATGCTGACCTGCACCGGTTTCAGCTACAATTTTTTTCTTTCCCATACGTACCGCTAGTAGTGCCTGCCCAATCGCATTGTTAATTTTATGGGCGCCAGTATGGTTTAAATCTTCTCTTTTCAGAAAAATCTTAGCCCCGCCCGCGTGTTTCGTCAGGTTATCTGCATAATACAATGGGGTTTCTCTACCCACATAGTCTTTTAACAATTTTCGAATTTCCGCTTGAAAGGAAGAATCCTTTTTGGCGCTTTCATAGGCTTCACCAAGTTCAATTACTGCTTTCATTAATGTTTCCGGGACAAATCTTCCCCCGAAAATGCCGAAGTGGCCTTTCTCATTTGGCAATGTATATGTGTTCATTCCATTTACCTCCCTACAGGTGTGCTTTTGGCTATTTCAATAAATGTTTGAATCTTACTTAAATCCTTTTTCCCATCGGTTTCTACACCTGAGCTAACATCCACCATATATGGCCTAATAATTTTTATCGCTTCTTCAACATTGTCTGCATGCAACCCGCCAGCTAGGATGACTTTTTGGCTATTAATCAAGTGAGGATTGACCTCATTCCAATTAAACACCGTTCCATTTCCGCCTCTGTATTTTCCTTTGGGACTGTCGAGTAAAATAAAGTCACTTGGAAAATCAGCCAATGCTTCTAAGCTTTCATTTCCTTGAAAACTGATTGACTTAATGACAGGCAAGGAAAGCGATTCACTGAATGATGCTGTTTCATCTCCGTGTAACTGGATATGTGTCAGGCCCACAGCGGAAGCAATTTTTTCGATATCTGCTTTTGTTTCATTAACAAAAACACCGATCTTAAACACCTCTTTAGGTATCTTAGCAATTATCTCACGTGCTTTCTCAATCGAGATCCTGCGCTTACTTTCTGCAAAAACAAACCCAATAGCATCAGCACCATATTGAGCCGCCGCAACCCCTGTTTCGACATCAGTTATTCCACAAACTTTTACTTTCATCTATTTACACCTTCTTTAAGCGGCAAGCGAAAGTCTATAAAGGATTGTTTCACATTTGCACTTTTCATTAATGCTTCTCCCACTAAAATCCCATTCGCTCCTGCATTTCTAACACGTGCTACATCCTCTTGGTGATGGATCCCGCTTTCACTAATGAGATACGCTCCAGTGCTTTTTACAATGGAAGCTAATGTCTCTGTCACCTCAAGCGAAACATGAAAGGTTTTTAAGTCGCGATTATTTACTCCAATCAGCTTTGCACCTGTCTTAAGTGCACTCTCCAATTCCTTCTGATTATGAACCTCCACCAGTACCTCCAAGCCTAAGTTCTTAGCATATTGAAGGAGTTCAACCAATCTCTGATCGTCTAATGCAGCTACAATCAGTAAAATGATATCCGCCCCATTGGAAGAAGCAAGATTTATTTGCAATTCATCAATGATAAAGTCTTTACAGAGAATCGGCAGATTTACCTTGCTCCGAACAGCTCTTAAATCGGAGAAAGAGCCCTTAAAAAAGATTTGGTCTGTTAGTACAGAAATAGCAGAAGCGCCATATTCTTCATATAACCCCGCCTGATAGGAAGGCTCAATCATGTTATTAATGATTCCTTTTGAAGGAGATGCTCGCTTAAATTCAGATATAATCGATATTTGTTCTGCTGTTTTCAGTTTTTGAACTAAAGATCTTTTCGGCTGATTTGTACCTTCGAATAGTTGGTTTCCCTCTCGAAGGAAGAGAACTTCTTTTTTCTTTTGGTCAATGATTTTATCTAAGATTGTTGCCACTTATATCGCCTCTTTCTGACCCGCTGCTTGAGATTTTTCAATCAAAGTAGTTAATTTTTCATAAGCAGCACCAGAGTCAATGATTTCTTTCGCAACATTGATCCCATCCTGAATGGAGTTTGCTTTACCTGCTGTATAAATTCCTAGTCCGGAATTAAGTAAAACCGTATCACGGTAAGCACCCTTTTCCCCTTTTAACACATTGATTAATATTTCAGCATTTTCCTTAGAGTCTCCACCCTTAATACAGCTGTTATCATATTGTGGGAGATTGACTTCTTCTGGGAGAAATGATTGATTAGCAATTTTCCCATCCTCTAAAATAGTTAAATAATTTTCCCCCTGAAGTGATGCTTCATCCATGAAACCTGCACCATTAATAACAATAGCCCGCTTGCGTCCTAACTTCAAAAGAACTTCAGCAAACACATTCAATAAATCTCTCCGATACACACCCAACAATTGATAGTCCAACTCAATCGGATTGGTAAGTGGTCCGATAAAGTTAAAAATGGTTGGTATCTTTAATTGTTTTCGAACTGTCATGACTTTCTTTAACTTTGGATGAACGTTTGGGGCGAATAAGAAGGATAATCCTATTTCCTGAAGAATTTCTTCTGTTCTTTCTGCAGAAAGATTTAAATGGATTCCTAAGTATTCCAGCACGTCCGCACTGCCCGTTTTGCTCGAAACACTTCGATTGCCATGCTTGGCAACAGGAATTCCAGCACCAGCAATAACAAAAGCAGACGTAGTACTCACATTAAAACTGGAGGATCCGTCCCCTCCTGTTCCACAATTATCAAGAACGCCTGAAATTTTCTCATTAAATTTCAGCGTATTTGCCTTCATCGCTTTTACAATCCCCGTAATTTCTTCAACTGTTTCTCCTTTAGATTTCAATCCCATTAAAAAAGCAGCAATTTCAGATTCGGAAACCTCCTCACCCAAAATGAAATGCACGGCTTCTTTCATCTGGTTTTCAGAAAATGATTCACGTTCAGCTAATTGGAGTAAATAATTCTTCACTTTTATTCATCCTCTCTATCTCATTTAAAAAGTTTTTTAGGATTTGTTTACCTGATGGAGTACCAATCGACTCCGGATGAAACTGAAGACCGAAAACGGGATATTGACAATGTTTTATGGCCATGATTTCCTGGTCATCATCAGAATGAGCAATACACTCAAGTTCCTCCGGAATTCTACTCTTCTCAATAATTAATGAATGATAGCGCATCACTTCTAATGGGTTGGGAAGACCGTTAAATAATCCATCGCTCCGATGTGAAATCAATGATGTTTTACCATGTTTGATAAGGGCTGCTCTTTGAATCTCCCCACCGAAAGCTGCACCAATGGCTTGATGGCCGAGACAGATTCCTAAAATAGGGATTTTATTATAAAATGTTTGAATCAATTCGATACAAATTCCTGCATCCTCTGGCTTCCCTGGTCCTGGGGAAAGAATAATGGCTTTAGGATTTAAATCACTGATTTGGTCCATGCTTAATTGGTTATTTCGTAAAACCGTAATTTGTTCACCTAATTCCCCTAGATACTGATAAAGGTTGAATGTGAACGAGTCAAAATTATCAATCAGTAAAATCATTTCTCACCCTCCAAGAAAGAATTAAGTTTATTTATTGTCTCTTGATATTCGGACTCTGGATTTGAGTCATAAACGATACCAGCCCCTGCCTGAATATATGCTGAACCCTCTTTTAAAATCATCGTTCGGATAGCAAGGGCAAAATCCATATTTCCGTCTGCTGATAAATAACCAACAGCTCCTGAATATAACCCTCGTTTTGATTTTTCCAAGGAGTTAATAATCTCCATAGCCCGAACCTTCGGGGCTCCTGAAACAGTCCCAGCGGGCAGACAGGCCGCGAGGGCATCTATTGCTGTTTTATCAGCATTTAAATGCCCGCTTACTTCAGAGACAAGATGCATCACATGCCGGTATTTTTCTACCGCCATATACTTATCTACTTGAACGGAACCAAAATTGCAGATCTTGCCGAGATCATTTCTGCCAAGGTCAACAAGCATCTTATGCTCAGCAAGTTCTTTTTCATCATTTTTTAATTCTTTTTCAATCAACAAATCTTCATCGTTTGTTTTTCCCCGTCTTTTGGTCCCTGCAATTGGGTTTGAAATAACTGTGTTGGCTCTTGTTTTAATTAAACTTTCAGGGGATGATCCAATAACGGTATAAGCATCAAAATCAATATAAAACATATAAGGAGTAGGATTATTCGCACGATGTTTACGATAAAGCGATAAAGGTTCTCCGTTAAATGTTGATTTCATTCGTCTCGAAAGGACTACTTGAAATATATCACCTGCTAAAATATGCTCCTTCGCCATTTCTACATTTTTGATAAAGGCTTCTTTGTTTGTTTCGGATTCAAACCCTGAGAAATAAAATGGCTCCTCTGCTGGGTAGAAGGTAGGTTGCTTTAGCTCTTCTATCCTTTGATTGATTCTTTTTTCAATTAAAACGTTATCGCTCCCCTTGACTAAAGGACAACCACAAATCAAGACCTTGTCTTCAAGATGATCAAAAACAATAACTTCTTCATAAAACATTAAGTGTACATCCGGCATTTCCATTCCGTTTGAATATTCATCTCCAATTACTTCATATTGCCTGATAATGTCATACCCCACGTACCCGACCGCGCCTCCAATAAACGGAAAGGGAAACTCTTCAAAACCCATGGGTGGTATAAGTTTTTTTAATACTTCGAGAGGGTTGCCTTTTAAAACTTTCTTGTCTCCATTCCGCTGAATAATCTCATTATTATCTCCCCTCGAAATAAGTTCGAAAGCTGGGTCTGCACCAATAAAGGAATATCGCCCAGAGTCATTGTACTTATGAGAACTTTCCAATAGGAACTTCTTTTTCCCGCTAATTTTTTGTAATATGGAGATTGGTGTAAGCGTGTCTCCTTCGATCTCGTTTATGAAATAACCACTTTTAATTTTCATGTTTCGACTCCTTTCTAAATAAAAAAAAATCGTCCTCTATATGCGCAATTAATTACGCATATAGAGGACGATTCTATGGTCGTGGTGCCACCTCCATTTGAAGCAGTGGATAAAACCTGCTTCCTCTTCAGATACGGAACAATTCGTTCGATATCCTATCCTTTTAACGGTGGAGTTCCGTGCATCCCTACTCTTACTTCAAGATGCCTCTCACAAGTCCATTCCACAAATCCTTTCTTATCGGGCTCCCACCTACCCCGACTCTCTTGGAAGAAATAAATTAGTGTACTCCTCTTGCTCAACGAGTTAATTATTTAACTTTGATGTTGTTGACTTTTATCCTACGCAAATTCCAAGTGAAAGTCAAGTGAAAGATTTAGAAAATTTCAAATTAATTATTTTCCATTTAAAGGATGCCTTAACTAGGGTTTTTTGCTGTGATTAAGCGAATAGTAATAATAGCAAATCATGAAGGCGGGATTGAAGATTAATGGAACATATTGAACATTTAAGCCAAAATCCAAAAGCTGTGAAAAAGAAACAATCTGCAGCCGGACAAAAGCGGTCCAATGAGATATCTAATCAAAAGTGGGCAATCATCTCACTGTCTTCCATTCCTTTAGTCATGACATTGGGAAATTCAATGTTAATACCAGTTCTACCTTCAATGGAAAAAAAATTATCAATTTCATCTTTTCAAACAAGTATGATAATTACTGTTTATTCGATTGTCGCCATTTTTTTAATACCTGTCGCAGGATACCTATCAGACCATATTGGTCGAAAAAAGGTCATTATCCCCAGTCTCATCATTGCCGGTATTGGCGGTCTAATTTCAGGATTTGCCTCATGGAAACTTGATGATGCCTATTGGATTATTTTAGCTGGCAGAGCACTGCAAGGGGTCGGAGCAGCAGGGGCGGCTCCTATTGTCATGCCATTGGTTGGTGATATGTTTAATAACGAAGATGATGTTAGTTGTTGTTTGGGTCTCATTGAAACATCCAATACGTTTGGGAAGGTATTAAGTCCTATTTTAGGGGCTTTTCTAGCAGGATTCATATGGTTTTTGCCGTTTTTTTCATTCCCTTTATTTTGTGCCATTTCCGTTGTGATGATCATATTTCTGGTCAAATGTCCAAAAACAACCGAGAAACCAATTCCTTTCAAAGAGTTTTTCATCAACGTGAAAAAAACCTTTACTGAAAAGGGCCGTTGGATTTACGGTATCTTTTTTATTGGTGGAATACTCATGCTAGTCCTTTTTGGGATTTTATTTTATCTTTCGGAAATTTTTGAAAAAGAATACAACATTAAGGATATTAAAAAGGGATTTTTTCTTGCATTACCACTAGGAGCACTTTGCCTATCATCGTTTATTAGCGGTAAGGTGATTAAGAAAAATAAAGTATTGATGAAATGGATCACGTTTGCCGGAATTGTCGCAACAGCCTTATCCATTGGTGCATTATGGTTTTCGATTAAGCTTTGGTACATGATTACCATGTTTCTTATTAGCGGAATTGGAATCGGTGCAGGCCTTCCATGTCTAGACGCTTTAATTACCGAAGGCGTTGAAAAAGAAGAAAGAGGAACCATTTCATCAATTTATAGTTCCATGAGGTTTATTGGAGTTGCTGCTGGACCTCCAATTATTGCATTGTTATTAAAGCATGCGATCCATTGGATTTTTATCCTCTTAGGCAGTCTAAGTATCATTGCTGCACTTGTCGCATTAATGGCCATTAAACCCAATGCACAAGGACAAAAGAGCTGAGGAATCCCTCAGCTCTTTCATTTTGTAATTATTTCACAGGTTTTTTTAGGAACCCGATTAATAGTGCTGATACAACTGATCCAACTAAAATAGCTAGTGCGTAAAGAAGGGCACCATTTTCAACCAATGGGACTACAAATATTCCACCGTGTGGTGCGCGGAGACCAATTCCGAATGCCATTGACAGTGCACCTGCGATGGCCGAACCAGCCATAACGGAAGGAATGACACGTAATGGGTCAGCTGCAGCAAATGGAATCGCCCCTTCGGTAATGAAGGATAAGCCCATTACATAACATGCTTTACCAGCATCTCTGTCTTGGTCATTAAATTTATTTTTGAAGAATGTCGTTGCAAGAGCAATTGCTAGCGGCGGTACCATACCTGCAGCCATAATCGCTGCCATTGGCTCATAAACACCACTCGCTAATAAACCTGTTCCAAATACATAGGCTGCCTTATTAACTGGCCCCCCCATATCAAACGACATCATAAGACCTAGCACAATACCTAATAAAACTGCATTGCCTGTCCCAAGACCTGTCAACCAATCAGCAATTGTTCCATTTAACCATGCAACTGGTTTATTCACTACATAAAGCATGATGAATCCTGTGATGGCAATTCCAAAAAGAGGGTATAATAAGATACTCTTAATACCTTCTAAAGATCTAGGCAGTCCGGCAAATACTTTTTTCAGAAGAAGGACAACATAACCTGCGAGAAAGCCAGCAACTAAACCGCCAAGGAAGCCTGCTCCGCCACTTGCAGCCATCATACCGCCAACCATACCTGGAGCAAAACCTGGACGATCTGCAATACTTAGAGCAATAAACCCTGCTAAAACAGGAACAATGAGTCCAAATGCGTTTCCGCCGCCAATCGTCATTAATGCTTCTGAGATTTGGTTATAGGATGGATCATCAGGCTTAAATGAGTTATAACCAAACATAAAGCAAATCGCAATAAGAATTCCACCGCCGACAACAAATGGAAGCATATTAGAAACACCATTCATTAGGTGCTTATAAAAGCCTGTACGTGACCCTTTTTGATCAGATCCCTTTTCACTTTGTCCGCCATTTCCTCGAAAAATAGGTGCATCCTGCTTTAGCGCTTTGTCAATTAATTGTTCTGGGCGACGAATTCCTTCTGCTACTGCTGCTTGAATGACATGCTTGCCGTTGAATCGTTCCATTTCCACATTGATATCTGCAGCAATAATGACTGCTGTTGCATTTTCAATTTCTTCCTTGGTCAGAATATTTTTTGCGCCGCCAGAACCATTGGTTTCAACCTTTATATCCACACCCATTTCAGATGCTTTTGCTTTTAAGGAGTCGGCGGCCATATAGGTATGTGCAATACCAGTTGGACATCCTGTAACAGCAACAATTGAATTCCTTTTACTTATTGTTACTGTTTCTTGTTTTTCTTCTTTATCATTTCGGTTAATGGTGTCTATGATTTCTTCAGGAGTGGTTGCCTTTAGAAGATCGTATCGGACTTCCGCTTTCATTAACAAACCAGAGAGTCGAGCTAATGCTTCTAAATGTGTATTATTCGCACCATCTGGAGCAGCAATCATAAAAAATAGATGTGCCGGTTTACCGTCCAATGATTCATAATTAACACCTGCAGCTGATTTACCAAAGACAATAGCGGCTTCTTTCACTACTTTTGTTTTAGCATGCGGAATTGCGATTCCATCCCCAATTCCAGTTGTACTTTGCTCTTCACGCTTTAGGATCGCTGCTTTAAATTCAGTACGATCCGATATTTTCCCCGCATTAAAAAGAACATCAACCAGCTGATTAATCGTGGCTTCTTTTTGATTGCCTTCAATATTTAAAAGAATCGTATTTTTTGATAACAATTCAGTAATTTTCATGGTTTTCTCTCCCTTAACGGATCTCTTTTATATGAACTTGTGGAAGGAGTTCTTCTACTTTTTCCCTAGTACATAAACCTAGTGAAAAGGCTGTCGCACTACCTGATGCCACACTGTAACGAAATGCTTCTTCGATATTTCTGGTCCGGGCGTAGGCAGCAAGGAAACCAGCGACCATGGAGTCCCCTGCCCCAACTGAATTTTTCACTTCCCCTTTTGGAACTTCCGCAAAAAGTGTCATTCCGCTATTTATCAGTACCGCTCCTGCGCCAGCAAGTGAAATAATTACATTTTTCGCTCCCATATCCACGAGTCTTTTGCCATATGGGATGACTTCAACTGGGCTAGCAATGGTGGTGTCAAATAATTCCCCCAGTTCATGATGATTCGGTTTGATTAAAAATGGGCTATAAGGAAGAACCTTTTTTAATAAATCACCTTCAGCATCAACAACAAATTCTGCTCCACTTTCACTGCAAATTTTCACTAGTTCCTCATAGGTTGTTTTAGGTAAGCTAGCGGGGATACTTCCAGCTAGTACTAATAGATCATCTGCTCCTAAGTGGTGTATTTTTTGTTTTAGACGCTTGAAGTTTTGTTCTGAAATATTTGGACCGATAGCATTAATTTCTGACTCTTGACTGGTCTTAATCTTTACATTAATTCGAGTATCTTCATCAACCTGAACAAAGTCAGTATCAATTTTTTCATTATGAAGATATTGCTCAATATAAGCTCCAGTAAAACCACCAACAAATCCAAGTGCCTTACTTTTGGTACCAAATTGGTTTAATACCGTTGAGACATTTATCCCTTTTCCACCAGGAAATTTCGCCTCATTTACTGTTCGATTTAATTCTCCTTGCTCAAAGCTCTCTAATTTGACTATATAGTCGACTGAAGGGTTTAAAGTCAAAGTGTATATCATGATGTCACTACCTTTATTGTTGTTCTATTTACATATTGCTTCTGCGTTTCGTCATCTACATCATTAGTGATAATAGTTGCTTCATGGATATCGGCAATTTTGGCAAACGAGATTTCAGAAAACTTTGTATTATCTGCTAAAACATAGGTCTCTCTTGAAAGAGAAATTGCTTTTTGCTTTACCATTGCTTCCTCCTGGTCTGGAGTTGTAAATCCAAATTGTGGATGGATGCCATTAACACCTATGAAACATTTATCAAAACGGTAGAGGTCTAAGCCTACGAAGGCTCCCCTTCCGATAAAAGCATTTGTATTCGGCTTCGCCAAACCGCCAATTAAATAAGTCGATATGCCTTTGTCTAATAATGGCTTTAAATGCATTAATCCATTCGTGACAACAACGATTTCCTTTAATGGCAGGAATTCAATCATTTCAATCACAGTGGACCCAGCATCAAGATAAATACAATCACCTTCCTCCACTAAATTCGCTGCAAATTGAGCAATCAATCGTTTTTCTTGAAGGTTTTTGGAGGATTTCTCAATCATACTTGGCTCTTGAAGTTTCCCCTGTAATCTTGAGGCACCTCCATGGATCCTCTTAAGAAATTTTTGGTCTTCTAGCAAAGAGAGGTCTCTGCGAATTGTTGACTCCGAAGACTCGGTTAACTCCATAATTTCATTAATTTTAATAACATTCTTATCTTTTAACAATTGTAGTATGATTCGATGACGTTCTGGTGTTAACAAGTCATCACCACCTATTTTTTTATTCTTCTTAAGTACATAATACTGAAAACGATTGCAAAAATCAATCATTTTCTTTCAAAAACATTCATAAATTGAATGTTTTTGAACGTTATTTGAATTTTTCTACAATACATAATATATCAACTTAAAAAACAAAACTTTTCTGCTCCATGTCGAATGATTATGGTATAATATTTATGTATCATTTTGAAATATTGCGGGTGTGGTTTAATGGTAGAATTTCAGCTTCCCAAGCTGACGGCGGGGGTTCGATTCCCCTCACCCGCTCCATAGGACAAAATGGAGAAGTACCCAAGTGGTTATAAGGGGGCGCACTCGAAATGCGTTAGGACGGGTAACCGTTGCGTGAGTTCGAATCTCATCTTCTCCTCCATACATATTCTTTCAAAAAACACGACGTTTTATCGTGTTTATATTAATATAAAAACCGCCAGAAATAATTTCTGGCGGTTTTTGCATGTTCCTTATTAATAAGGACTTAACCATTCAGGGTCCCTATTAATACATAGAGGACATTTTTCCCTTGCAAACTGAAAGGTAGAAAAGGACTGCCCACAATCTATGCATTTTTTTGTATGAAGAGGTTCGCCTGTATCCCTTATTTTCTTTATTTCTGGTATTATTTGAATTGCATTTTCTAAACAAATATTGGAACAATCTGTACAGTATATAATAATCCCATTTATGGAATTATTCACATTTATTTCAAATTGATTTGAAATTATTAGGTAAAATTAACACTATTCGAGAAAAATATTAATAACAGTGCTACTTCTAGTTTTTCTTGTTGATTTAAATATGTGTATAATAATTAGGATGAATAATTTGAAGAGGATGATACACTTGAACATTACTGGACACTCAGTTGAAAAATTGGTAGATCCATTCGGTTTATTATCAGGTGACCGATATGAGTTTTTCTTAGATATTGATGTAGATGAAGAGGATGAGCTTTATTCGGATAAAGGAATTGGCCTAAGGGCCATTTTCGTCAGCGATGAAAATGGTGACAAAATAACCAACTTTTATCTTTATGAACAAGGTAGCGAAAAGGTGCTTGACTTTGATCTGGAAGAGGATGAAGAAGAACTGGTCCTTGCCTATTGTAAAGATAACGCAAAAGAATAATAAAAAGGCAGGGAGAAATGAAACCTCCCTGCTGATAATTTGATCACATAAAATTCTTACTATGATTGTGAATTACTTGCAATTCTTTAGTACTTTCAGTCATTTCACTTTTGCAGATCGGACATAGTGGCACATCAGTGCTTTTAAAATTGTCGCGAATCCAGCATTTACAAGTCTCTGAACTACATACCCAAATTTTAGTTTCTTCTAATTTGATTTCCTCATCATTTTTTCTACCAAACGCCAAAACGATCACCCCTTGTATTAGTGCATGACTGTTTTTAAATACTTAGTTTGCTAGCTAAATAATATGGAAAATATCAAATACATCATTTAGCAGTATCCTGTTGACTTTTAAACTATTCTAATTGTGTATAAATCATATATATAAAAGGTGATGCTTAATCATGGTGCATCACCTTTTTTAAAAGAATTAAACTGTTTGAACGTTAGAAGCTTGTGGTCCGCGAGCGCCTTCAACGATTTCAAAAGAAACTGATTGGCCCTCTTCTAAAGTTTTGAAGCCTTCTGATTGGATAGCTGAGAAGTGTACGAATACGTCTTGACCGCCTTCAGCTTCAATAAATCCAAATCCTTTTTCTGCATTAAACCATTTAACTTTACCGTTGTTCATGGAAAAACCCCCAAAATATAGTTCACTTTTAATTTATCCTACATTTAAAAAAATAAAAAAGACGCACTAACACGTTTGGGCAATAGACATCACCCACATTTTCGTGCAGTTACGACTACTTAAACCAATAAATATTTAACTAACTTAAAAGCGTACCTTTATTTTAACTCATTTCGGCTATTCAGTCAACAAAATTTCAAAAACTAGGAAATTCAGAGAATATATATCAGTTAAAAATATAATAGTTTCCTATCACTCACCAGCAATCAGATTTTTTACGTTGGGGTGAATTGCATTCCAAGAGCAATGAACCCCAAATTGAGTTCATAGCTCTTTATTGAAATTACCTTGTAAAAATATTTCCATGAAATTGACGACAAATTTCTGTAAATCCGCTTCCATGCCAATGTAATCAAGAGTATTAACCGGTTCTTTATCAGGTTTTGGTCGAAAATCAGCGATGCTTTTGCCTTTGGCATTACCAAATTCCTCTACTCTTACTCTTCTCGGGATATATTTTACGAAATCCGGTTCCGTTAATGCCATTAACGGGACCACATCATGTAGTGGTGCACCTTTAATTCCCGGCACATTCTTCTGATAGGCTTTATAGTAATAATCAAAGGCTGGTTTTAATAATGGTTTAAAGGGTGTCGGGCTGTTTTTGCTAAGGAAGTCAATAATATCAGGAGTTATGATTGCTTTATTTGTTATGTTTAAAGGAAAAAGATGAATATTATGAGCTTTTTCCATAACGGTATCTGCGGCAATTGGATCCACATAAAAATTCGCCTCAGCTTCAGCAGAAATATTTCCAGGGACCAAAAAAGCCCCTCCCATAATATAAAATGAGTTTACTCCCTTTAATGCGTCATTCCCATATAAGATAAACATCAATGCTAACTCAGTCAATCTTCCGACAGAAACAATCACAAGGTTTCCTTTATATTGAGTAACAATTTCAAGAATTTTGTTAATATCATAAACTTTTACATTCTGGATCGTATCTGGAGGCTTGATTGGTCCTAATCCCTCTTTGCCATGTATCTCAGGGTAAAACACTATTGATTCACCTGATATTGGTCCTGCTGCACCCGCTATGATTGGAATATCTGCTCTCCCACCTAAGGTTAACAGGTAAGCTGTATTCTTAACCGATTTTTCTTTCGGTGTATTTCCATAACCACTGACAATACCAACTAGGTTTATTTTCGGATTAAGTAAGGCATACATGATGGCAAACGAATCATCGATACCAGGATCAGCAATCATGAGCACATTATAAGCCATAGCCTCTCCTCCACTTTTCCAATTTTCTATATTTATTAAAATTATGCAAAGAAAATGGTTGAAAGAACATGAAAAACCGACCCGAGAGAATTCGAATCGGTCGTTAGCAAATTTCTTAGATTATGCTTCCTTTTTGACTCTTGTTGCTGCTTTCTTTCTAGGAGCTGCCGCTTTTTTGGGTTTTGTGCGATCAATGGATGCCTGTAATGCTGCCATTAAGTCAGTGACATTTGACGCTACTTCCTTCGTTGCCGCTGTTACAGTTTCTTGTCCACTTCTTTTAGACTCAATCAATTCCAACAATGCAGTCCGGTATTCATCAGTGTATTTTTCCGGCTCAAAATCTGTTGTTAATTGATCAATCAGTAAAATAGCAGTGTCTAATTCTCTTTTCGTCACTTTGTCTTCTGAAGGTACACTAGGTACATCACCGGCTTTACGAACTTCATCAGGATAATGAATTGTTTCCATGACTAAGACATTTTCATATACTCGTATAACGGCTAATTGCTCCTTTGATCGAATGATGATTTTGGCAAGTCCAACTTTTTGAGACTCCACCAATGCCTTTCGAAGCAAGGAATAGGCTTTTCCGCCCCCCTCACTGGGAGACATATAGTAGCTTCTATCATAATAGATCGGATCAATTTGTTCCATTTTTACAAAATCAATAATTTCGACCGCTTTCTCTTCGTTTTCTTTTCTTAACTTTTCGAGTTCTTCATTATCAAGGACAACAAATTTCCCTTTTGTATATTCATATGCCTTAACGATATCCTCTGGCTTCACTTCTTCCTCACAAACAGAACAAACCTTTTCATATTTAATCGGGGCATGACATTTGTTATGCAGGGTCCGGAGCTTTATATCTTTATCTTCTGTCGCCGTATGGAGCTTGATGGGAATGTTTACAAGTCCAAAGCTAATACTGCCCTTCCACATCGTATGCATCGTTAATTCTCCAATCTTTTTGTTATTATTGTACGTCACCAAAACAACCACATTCCTAAAAACAATTGGAAAAGGATGAATTCGACGATAATTAAACAAAATAAACTAAAAAAGAAGGGACTTTTTTACGATGAAACCGATGCTGCCAAGTCTTACATTTGATCTACCAGTTCATCCTGATTGGTTCTATGAAGTTAAATATGATGGATTTCGTGCTATTTTGGAATGGGATTCACAAGGAATTAAACTGACCAGCAGGAACGGAAAGTCACTTCTCTCCCAATTTCCAGAAATAAAGGAATTTTTGTTAAAACATGAAAAACAATTCAAACCCTACATACCTCTTCAATTAGATGGGGAGCTCGTTTCATTAGAAAACACGCATAAAGCTAATTTCTCAATGATTCAAATACGAGGCCGATTAAAATCGGAACGAAAAATTAACGAACAAGCTAGCAAGTCTCCATGCCGCTTGATGGTATTTGATGTGCTTGTGATGACCGGAAAAGCATTACATTCCCTTGTTTTCCATAAACGGAAGAAGGAACTCATCAAACTGTTTCAAAAAATCGGATTGGAATTGGAGGCTGACCCCTATGATGAACAATTACTTCAGCTTGTCCAGGCTCATGATGATTTTGATTTGTTATGGGAAAAGGTTGTTTTAAATGATGGGGAAGGAATTATTGCTAAACACAAGAATAGTCTGTGGGAAGAAGGAAAACGTTCCTTACAATGGTTGAAATATAAAAATTGGAAATATGTCAGCTGTTTTATTAATGCTTATGATAAAACAAATGGTTACTTTTACGTAAGTGTCTATAAGGAAAATAAGATCCATCCTATCGGCCAGGTACTTTTCGGCTTTAAACCGGAGGAAAAACAAGCTTTGCAACAGACAATTAAACAAAATATGCTCCGTGAAGATGCACAAATGATTATTGTTGAACCTGCCATTTGTATAGAAGTAAAATATTTAGAACTCTATGAAAATCAGCTGCGTGAGCCCCATTTTGATCGGTTTCGCTTTGATTTAGAACCATCCCTATGTACATACGATCGTTTTATTTTCGCACAAAAGAACCTTCCAGAAGACTTAGATATTACCCATCCTGATAAACCTCTTTGGGAAAAACTTTCCATACGGAAAGCCGATTATATCCTGTACTTACGAGAAATATCACCGTATATGCTGCCTTTATTAAAAGACCGCTTATTAACAGTCATCCGCTTTCCACACGGGATGTTCGGAGAAGCATTTTATCAAAAAAACTGTCCAGATTATGCTCCTGAATTTGTGCAGACACATTCAGCCGAGGGGATTGACTATATTCTTTGCAATAATCTTAAAACACTCGTTTGGCTTGGTAACCAATTAGCGATTGAGTTCCACGTGCCATTTCAAACCATTCATAGCAAGGGACCCAGTGAAATTGTCTTTGATTTAGACCCGCCTTCCATCGACCACTTTCAATTGGCAATAAAAGCAGCCCTTCTAATCAAAGAAGTCCTCGATCAATTAAATTTAATAGGTTTCATTAAAACCTCTGGGAACAAAGGGCTGCAAATCTACATCCCGCTACCCGAAAATGAATATTCTTACGATGATACCAGGTTATTTACAAGCTTTGTCGCTGAGTATTTAATTTCCAAGGATCCTGACTCCTTCACGATTGAGAGGATGAAAAAAAAGCGGGGGAACAGACTATACGTTGACTATGTGCAACATAGCGAAGGAAAAACGATTGTTGCGCCCTATTCAATGCGAGGAAACGAACATGCAGGTGTTGCAACCCCCCTTTATTGGGAGGAAGTAAATGAAAAGCTCGAGCTAGTATCGTTTAACATGGAAAATGCGATCAAGCGAATTCGCCAGCAAGGTGATCCCTTTTCAAATTACTTTCAAACAAAATCAATCCAGGCGTTTGCACCTGTCTTAGAGATCCTAAAAAAAGGCACCAAAAAAGGATAGGAGAGCCCTATCCTTTTATTATGTTTTCGAGATACCTTTGTGCCTCTGATTGTAACTTCTCATAAGAAGTCTGTTCCATCAATTCCGTTTTCGAAGTGACAGTTAACGCTCCTTGCCCGAGATCAACATTGACTGTCGCATTATAAAGATAGGTAGCATTTCCGATCAAGTCAATTGTGTATTTCCCCTCGCTTTCGTGGACTACACACTGGACTCTTCCACCATTATTATAAACATTAACAACTTTTTCGAACTCATTTAATTCTTGTAAACAAGTGACTAGCGTGGAGGCAGACATTGCCGTACCACAGGCATTCGTAAAACCAACACCACGTTCAAAGGTTCTAACATAAATTGAACCTGGTTGCAAGTGTTTAACAAAACTTACATTGACACCGTCAGGAAACAAATCATTGGGACCATTCACCTTTTCACTAAGTTGTTTTTGGAGGTCACCTTTGAGCTGTTCCGCTTCAACAATGGCGATTAAATGCGGATTCGGTACTGCAAGAGCTGTGAACCTTAAATCCCCTGAAAGTTTTTCAATTCTTTCATTGTAAAGAGTTGGTTTATTTAAATTTAATGGGAGGGCTTTTAATTCAAACAGCACCGGTGAAATTTCCACTTGGTAGGTGTGGATTTCTTGTAAAAGGTCGTTTTGTTTGCTTACCTTCAGTTTGGCTTTCATCGTTTCAATCACAGCGCTATTTCGCCCTAGATGTTCGCAAACATATCTAGCCACAAGACGCAGTCCATTTCCACACATTGAAGCTTCCGACCCGTCAGAGTTAAATACACGCATTCTTCCATCTTCGTTTTCGCTTTGCATAACGAAAAGAATCCCGTCAGCACCCAAATCGGATTGACGGTTACATAATAACTTGGCGAGGTCCGCTCGTTCACTTTCCGTAAAAGCATATCCATTCGATTTTTCGTCGATTATTAGAAAGTCATTTCCCGAACCATGGCCTTTAATTAAATTGATTTGCATCGTAAAACCCCCACAAAATTGATAAACATGTTTTATTTATCATATCACTCAATGTTCATGAGGGAAACTGTCGATACTTCTATCTTTCGATAAAATATTCGTTAACAATAAATGACATCCGGAGAAGCTTGTCCTCCTCTGATAAAGTCTCCCTTAGTGAGAGAACTGGTGTATTAGGTTCTGGGAACAGTGGACTCCATTCTACCGGCATCCATCCCCTGCGAAGCCGTCCGTCCGGAAGGTCATTTTTGTTTATTACTTGCTCATCCATAAAAGTAGATGACCCTTCTACAGCACCAATAAACCTGCCTTTCGAATCTAGTATTTCCTTCTTATTTGTTCTCCAAGCTAGTTTCCTTTTTTCAAAGCAGCCTAAATAATGCCTTTTATGGTCAAATACCTCAATCTTTTTGCCAGTAACCTTAAAATATCCGATGGCATCGTTATCCAAATTATAAAGAGCATAAATTTTCGAAATCCTAAGCTTCTTTAAGCCCTGGTTATGAAACCTTTTAATCATCCCTGCTAGATGCCCGTCAGGAAAATAGAGTAGAAGGCGTGGGGAGTTTGTGTTCAGAAATAAGACAAGTAAATGTCGTGTTTCAAATAAAGACTCCCTAATGCGCTTTGAATTTGCCATATTTCTGTCAATGGATATTGACTGCCTTATTCTAAAAAGATAGATTTGAAAACAAATTAAGCTATAAATCAGGAAAGGTATAGTTAATATCATTATTTCTTTGTTTTTAATAATAGAAAGATTGCCAGCAACTATCATAACAGCTGGAATCAGAGCAGCAATACTACCATTTAAGTTCAAATGAGCCGTATCCCGGTAATATTCATTTATTTTCATCTAGAAAACTCCTTATCAATTCCTCTAATCTTAGTTTATTTACTATTCGTCTAAAAAATGATAGGAGATTTCGATTAAAGAACAAAAAGAAGGGACTAGTTGGTCCCTTCTCTTAATCCTTAATTGGTTTCTTCTAAATTACTTTATTTAACATTTAACAAAAAAATCCTTTAAAACCGACAAATTTTTTGCCGGGTCCCTTTCTCAAGATTATTTAATTAGCCTAAAAATTAACGGAAATCGATATTCATTTCCTTCAAAGGCTTTGATTGCTGCAATAATGGTGAATACAAAGAGCATTACACCTAATATCGCTAGTGCTACAAAACCAATTAAGATGAGTGTTAATAACCCGCTAACAAAAAAGTAAACTGTATAGGAAATCAAAAAGTTAAAGTATTCCCTGCCGTGATAATCAATGAATGATGACTCATCCTTTTTTATTAACCAGATAACTAGCGGTGCGATAACTGGGAAAAATATACTTAACACATAAATACCAGCAGCAAACAACCTTTCATCCTGATTAATCATTTTCTATTCCCCCATTGGAATATAATTTTTATTCATTAATATTTACGCCAGTGGTTTTAAAAGGTTTCGTTATCTTTAAAAAAATTTATGGGATCAAACTTCTCCCTAGGCACGTAAATTGGTAAAATTGATAAAATAACTATTATCAACGTGCAGAAAGGTTTTATTATGACAAAAATACTTTTAAAAAACGCAACGGTATATCCAATTTCATCAGAACCAATCCATCACTGTGATGTCCTAATTGAAGCAGGGAAAATTAAAAAATTAGGCAAAAATTTAACAACAGACTTAAACGTAAAAATAATCGATTGTGAGGATTTATTTCTTTTACCGGGCTTTATTGATGTTCATACTCACTTAGGTCTTTATGATGAAGGAACTGGCTGGGCTGGGAATGATGCAAATGAAACTGTCGAAGCCCTCACGCCCCATATTCGGGCAATTGATGGTGTTTATCCATTGGACCCAGCGTTCTCTGATGCCGTCAAAAGTGGCATTACAACTGTCCATGTCATGCCGGGAAGCGCCAACGTCATTGGCGGAACAACTTCAGTCATTAAAACTACTGGTAAAAATATAAAAAAAATGATTATCCAAGAAGTTTCAGGCTTAAAAATAGCCTTAGGGGAAAATCCAAAAAGAATTCATAGCCATGGGAATAATGATTCCATTACTCGGATGGGGATTATGGGGATGCTAAGAGAAGCCTTCTACAAAGCCATCCATGCGGATAATCCCGAGGAGCCTAGAATTACTCCTATCGTGAAGGCCTTAAAAAGAGAAATTCCCGTAAGAATTCATGCTCATCGTGCGGACGATATTATTTCAGCGCTTCGTTTTGCAGAAGAGTTTAATCTGGATTTACGTATTGAGCACTGTACTGAAGGGCATTTAATAGCCAGTGAATTATCTGGAATGGGTTTAAAGGTTTCTGTAGGACCTACATTGACACGAAGATCCAAGGTAGAATTAAAAAATAAAACATGGAAAACCTATCAAGAACTGACGAATCATGGTGTTGAAGTATCAATTATTACCGACCATCCTTATACACCAATTCAATACTTAAATATTTGTGCGAGCCTTGCTGTTCGAGAAGGATTATCCGAGAAAAAAGCACTAGAAGGAATCACCATATTACCAGCCAAAAATTTAAAAATAGACAATACCGTCGGAAGTATCGAAGAGGGTAAGGACGCAGATTTAGTGCTTTGGAGCCATCACCCATTCCATTATTTAGCAAAGCCAAAGTGGACGATGATTGGCGGTGAAATGATCTATCAAGAAAGATAGATTATTGTTGAAAATTGGTAAAAAATATTATCGAAAAATACACAAAAAACCTATTTATTTTTTGGTTTTTTTCTTGTATTATACACTAAGTGAAATGTTTTAGACCTGAATACTTTGGGGGGTTTACGAACACAATTTGTTAACAAAAAAATGATATAGGGAAGGCAAATGGTGCGCCACCAGTTTTACTGGTTCTAGTGGGTTCGATTCCCACCCCGAAATTTTTTAGTAACTTTATAAAAAATTTCGAGGGTGGACCGCTTCTTTTGACATGGGATCGGAATGCCCTAATGGAGGGATTTTCATGCTTAAAAAACGTGATCTTCATGACAGCCACACATTGTACGAATTAATGACGCACCCTGATGTCTTCCCTTTTGTACGCCAAAAAGCTGATTCCTATGAAGAATTTTTATTTATGACAAAACAAACCATAGAATCCGAAGAACGCGGCGAATTAATTTCACGGACCATTCTCGATGAATGGGGAGCGCCTATCGGAACAATTAATCTATTTGATATTGAGGACAACGCAGGTTTTTTAGGAACATGGCTTGGCAAGCCCTACCATGGCAAGGGTTATAATAGCCCGGCTAAGGATGCCTTTTTTCAAGAACTTTTTTATGAAACGGGAATTGAGACAGTTTTTATGCGCATCCGCAAGGTTAATATTCGCTCAATAAAAGCTGCTGAAAAACTTCCTTATGTTATAAAAGCAAATGAAAGTAGAAAATCTATTTATGAGCAATTAAACGCAAATGGTGAAGTATATAATTTATATGAGATTCCAAAGGATCAATACACCTTTTACCTTATGCGAAACGGAGCTGTTCAATCAGACGATTCACAATTGCTGGAGGCATAAAAAAACAATCGGCCCTCGCCGATTGTTTTTATTTAGTTTTCAAGGAAAGAAATCTTCATATTATTCCGTTAAATTTTGCTCCATGCTTTCGTTTACATCATTAAGACCCATTTGGAGCAAAAATTCATCTAATTCCTCATTCGTCAATGTTTCAAAGCGGCCATCATGAAAAAATACTTGGGTTTGATTAGGGTTAATTCTGTTCATGTTAAAACTCATTTTCTTTGCTCCTTTCATAGATGATTATTTTCTATTGTCCACAAAAGAAGCTGTTTTCATTCCTGAAAATCAAATAGTTCAAAAAATTATACTAATTCTTAAGTACTTTACCTAATACGTCAAGTCCACCTGTGACAGGTATTATACTTCCAGTAATTAAATCGGATTTTTCATCCGTAAGGAAGGCAATTACTCTGGCAATATCTTCTCCTGTTCCTTGCCTTCCAATGGGGCTATCACCCATTGCTGCTATAGCATCCCCAATATTACTATCTTTCCATTCATTTATTATATCACCCGGACAAACCATATTAGCGGTTATCCCATGTTCTGCTTCTTCAATTGCAATTGTCCTTGTAAGTGACGCTACTCCTGTCTTCGCTGCAGCAAACGCAGAACGAAATATCCAACCTGGTGCGGTTTCGACTCGGTCATATCCGATTGTAATAATTCTTCCCCATTTTTGGTTTCGCATCGAAGGAATAATAAGTTTTGACAAATAAAATACAGCACTTAAGTTCCCTTGTAATATATAGTTCCATTCATCGAAGGAATAGTCTGTCAGCTTCTTTCTTTCATGTATGTATGGACCTGCATTATGAACTAAAACATCCACGGTTGAAAATACAGCAAGGGCTTCATCAACAATTCGGATACAATCCTCCATGTTCGAGACATCACCTTGAATCGCAATGTTATGCGTTCCATAATATTTAGTCAATTGGTTTGCTAAAGAAATAGCTTCTGCTTTACTATTACGATAGTTAATGACTAGCTGATATCCATTTTCCGCGAGATATAAAGCAGTTTTTTTGCCAATACCAGAAGCTCCCCCCGTAATCAAAGCCGTTTTCTTTTTCACAAATCATTACCTCTCAATGTTTAGAATTTCTCTCTTAACTATATGTTAAAAAGAAACAATTATTTATGCAAATTTTAGTTCCATCTCTATAGTGAAAACTTGTTCCTCTGTAAAGGATGTAAGTTTTAATAACGAATGGGCAAATATTGGCATAGGATAAGATAGCTACAAAAGGTGGAAAGGATGAGATCATTGTTCCCTTGGGATAAGTTTCCTTTTGATAACGATTTGAAGGATAAGATAACAAAAATGAAGCCTGAAGAAATCAATAACTATGTTCAGGATCTTATGGGGAAAATCATGCCCGCTAACATGAAAGGTGTGATGAACCCTCAAGAGATGTTTAAGGGTTTCCAATCGTCGGTATCCCCGCAGGAGCCAACGAGGAGTATATTGAATTCAACGGCCTTTGAGACCCATGATTTTGTGTATGTTAGAATTCCAATCAAAAAAGAGGAATGGGTTAAACAGCTCCGTATTTTTCATACATCTAATCAACTAATTGTGGAGCATATTCCACAACATGAAGATAAACACACGATCATCCTTCCTGCAATTGTAAAAAAGAAGGGGGCAACTGCTACCTTCAAGGATTATATGCTTGAAGTGAAAATCCCAAAAAATGTTGATATGCAGTTTTCTCAAATTGATGTTACTGAAATTTCATAAACGTCATTAGAGTAAAGGACAGCCAATTTTTCTGTCCTTTAGTTTACTGACCTTCATCTTCCATCTTCATACCATCCATGGAGTTTTTGGTGTTGGGATCCTCAGGTGCACTTGGGGTCCCAATGGTAAATTCTTTTTTAGGCATATTATGCATATCTCTTGCTGTAACGTGAGAAATGATATAATAAGTACCTTCTTGTGAGAAGGATCTTTCTAAGCGATATATTCCTTTTTCAGCATGCTTAATTTCTACCTTTTCATGCTTGTCATCCTTTGCACGCCAGATCTCAAAAATAACCTCAGCATCCTTCACTTGATCATTCCCCTGAGTAACCTTCGCTTCCAATGTAATCGGTTGATTCATTTTGCCTGGGTCCGGGTTAATGGATAACTCTACTTCTACCATTTGCGGTAGATTATCGGCTTGTTCTTTTTTATTACTGCACGAAATAACAATACTTAAACATAGAACAGTCACCAAAAAAACGAAAAGCTTTTTCAAGGTTCCTCTCTCCTAACTTAATTCTTCCATTACTTCATTATGAATTTTAATTAACAATAGCTTGGCTTCTAGAGAAATCGTAGAATTAATCACTCTTTTGATTGCAGAATAGTATTTCTCATACTTGTTTTTCCGGATCCTCGGGTGTGAGTTTTCATCTTGAAGCTCCCTTTTTATCGCTTCGACTAGGGTCACTTCACTACCTTTTCCTTCTGTTTCTAGTATACGATTATTCCAAATCTGCCGATATTCCTCTAGTAATTCATCGAAGGATACTCTTTCTTTCGACAAACAATCCCTCCCCTTTTATGTCTTCACTTGCATTGTTACATATTTACTAACACTATTGCAAAAAATACAATTTAACAAGTCAAAGAAAGGAGAAACCTTATGTCTACCCCTTATAAATGTCCAAATTGTAAAACGAATCGGAGCCGCTTTAATGTTATTCAACAAGTTTCCCAATCTGTTAAACTCGACCCTCAATCGGGAGCAGTAATCCGAGAGTATGGTGAAAATGATTTAGAACCCTTCCACCTCCCTTACAATGGACCAGAATTTCGAGTCCAATGCGGTGCCTGTGGTTTAATTGAGGATGAACGTACGTTTATCAAATTTGGCGAACAGCCGATATAATCTTCTTCTTTACAAAAAAAACATCCTAATTATTGGGTTGTCCAGTAATTAGGATGTTTTTTTGTTTAATGAAGTTTATTTTCTTTTAGAAAATCCTTTGAATCCACTTTCCAAGCATCAATTGGTGAAAATCTTACCAGATGAATATCCCCTCTAAAGGATTGCCCGCCTCTGTTTTTTATAAACCAATCAATTTCGATGGGGACATCTAAACTAATTTCCTCGGTTAAATCCTCTGCTGGCAAAAGCTCCATTCGAGAAATTCTAACACTTTCAACATTCCCTAAAATCGGCTTCCAGTTTATTTTTTGTAAAGAAGCTTGGGAAGTAATCTGGACATCCTGCTGCTTCAATCCTGCAACATAGGCATTTATGACCTCATAGGGATTCGCTTTTCCTAAATACTGATTTAATTTGCCAGAAGCCTTCAAAACCATGAGCATATGTGATAAGTCCATTGAGTTGGTGCGATGAGTGGTACTCCCATAAAAATGAATACAAAAGTGACCTGGAAAGCTATTCGCTAATGCTCCAGCACCATGCGGCATTCCATGCATCGAGCCCGCTATCCATTGATCCTTATGAATAACAATAATAGCTCGGCGTTTCCAACTCCATTTACCCCCGTATATTCTTTTCATTACCTTCGTGTCTTTTGTGGTTAATGGCTGTACATCCGCATGGTGGCTTCCCGCTCGTCGTTGCACCTTGAACTTTCTTCCCGTTTCCACGTCCATTACCGTAAATTTTGTGTACTTTGGCAGGATTTGATTAACTTCTTTCCAATTTAACATCTCAATTTTATAGCTTATTGTTGATGCTGCTTTTACCCCTTGGCCATTTAGGAGGATATGAATTAACATTAAAAAAATGACTACCCTCTTCATCGTATCCTCCTTTTACAAAAAACTTTGCTACATTAAAAGAGTTACCTGAAGAGGAAATTATCATTCATTCAATCATGGTATTTTTCTTACTTTTCAAGATTTTCTAATTGTGTTTCAACCCCATTCCAATTTATACCTTCACCAATAAACACAAGGTTTAATCGCATATTCATGTCTTCTTTTAGATAAATCGGCATGCCATAAGAAAACTGAAATAAAAAAGGCAGGTCCGAATGATCAAACTTAACATAGCCCTTTATACGGTAAATTGTATCTGGTAAACGTTTTAAGAAATTCTCAAATTCAGCATGGCTAATGGCAGTTTTAAATTGATAAACAAATGTCGTTAAATTTATAGTTACTCGTTGTGACTCTTTCTTTTCCTTTTCAAAGGATACAGAAAGTTTTCTCAGCTGTTCAATTGACACCTGTGAATAATTAGTAAGAAGGCATCTTGCATTTGAATTAATGGATTGAATCTCGAATATTATCTTTGCTTGCTCATTCTCTTTTAATTCATTCATTTTGTTGATAATAATGAAGTCAGCATGCCTTACTTGCTCAAGGATCAATTGCTGGAGCTGGGGACTTAAGGATTTTCTTTCCATCCATCTCTTGCCATCGACTGTTGTTAGGATGCCTTTAATCAATAATTTATCTGCAAACAATGGGGAAAGGATCGCATCCAAAACCTCCACAGGATGGGCAGCACCGGTTGTTTCGATATATATCACTTCTGGTTTTTCATCTAATAATAATCCTTGCAACTGGGCTTCAAGTTTGTCTTGGATGGAGCAGCAAATACATCCTCCTAACAATTCTTTTAAGGAAACATCATCCCCCTCAACTGCATCAGAGTCTATGGAAACCTTACCTAGTTCGTTCATCATGACAGCTGTTTTTCTTCCTAACCTTTGTTCATCTTCTAACAATCGTTTTAAAAGGGTGGTTTTCCCGCTTCCCAAAAATCCTGATAAAATATAAACCTCAGCTTTTTTCATCCTCAATTCCCTTCCAATGGTCATTAATTGTACTCTAAAAAAATGACCCAACTCCGGGGAGTCGGGTTACTTTTTTTATTTCATTGTTCCCTTTAATACTTTAATGGCCTCTTGCATTTGTGTATCACTTGTTTTTATTTTGTCCCTTAATAACTCCATTAGTTTCATGGTGGAATCACCTTTTAAAACACCATTGACTGGGAGTTTTTGAGCTTTTTGGAAGGCAGTAACGGCATCTTTTGTCTTTTGATCGAAAAATCCATCTGTCCGACCTGGATCATAACCAATCGCTTTGAGCATTTTTTGGGCAGTTTGAACTTCCGTAGATGATGTAGATAGTTTCAGTTCCTTATCGGGATTAATAATTGTTAGAGTTGCATATTCAGGCAGGGCTACTGCAACATCAGGATTTATCCCCTTTTTATGAATCCAATTCCCGTTCGGTGTCAACCATTTCGCCGTGGTGAATTTAAGATTTGAGCCATCCTTGAAGTCAGAAGCAGTCTGGACTGTTCCCTTACCAAAAGACTTCTCTCCGACTAGCTTAACACCAGCAGATTCTTTTACAGCTGCAGCAAGTATTTCTGATGCACTGGCACTACCTTTATCAATTAAAACAACCAAAGGAAGATTTGGGTTCCCTTCATTTTGAGAAGGATATTCCTTAATCTTTCCATTTCGGTCTTCTACTTTTAAAATAAGTTTCCCTTTTGGAACGAACATGCTCGAAATCGAGATGGCTTGGTCCAATAAACCTCCTGGATTTTGACGCAAGTCTAATACTAGACCCTTCATTCCTTTCCTATTCAAGTCATTCAAGGTCTCAACTAGTTCCTTCGACGTATTACTAGAAAAGCTCGTAATTTGAACTTTAGCAATCCCGTCTCCCACCATTTCACCATAAACAGTTTCAATTGGTATCTCATCACGGATAATTGGCACAGTCATTGGAGCTGCTGTACCAGGGCGTTGGACAGACAACTCAACCTTTGTACCCTTTTTCCCACGAATCAGTGTTACTGCTTGAGTAGAATTCATCCCTTGGAGGCTTTTTCCATTTACGGACATAATCATATCATTTGGTTTTAAGCCAGCTTTTTCCGCAGGAGATCCTTTTATGGGAGACACAATCACGATGTGCCCATCCTTTTCCTGAATTTCAGCGCCAATCCCTTCAAAAGATGAAGAAATGCTGCCATGAAAGCTTTCTGCTTCTTCATTACTCATATAGTCTGAATAGGGATCATCCAGCGACTCCACCATCCCATTTATTGCACCATTAATGACCTTTTTTTGATCAATATCCTTAAAATAACCACTTTTCAATGTATCATATGCTTCATAGAGTTTATCAAATTCTGGTCTTTCTGTTCCAACTGTAACGACCTTTTCTTCTCCAAATGCCAGTGCAAACGTTGTAATTCCCGCAGATAGAAACACAACCATAAACAACAGCATGATAAAATGGAATTTTTTTAAACGTATGTGTCCTGATTTGTTTGCTGATCCTTGCTCTTGTTCAACGTTTGATTCTTGCGCTTTTATCTGTTCAATTTTCTCGTCTTCCAAATCCTTCACCACTTTCATTAACCATAAAAATAAGAAATGATCCAGCGAAAATTTTCTTATTTAGGTGCTAGATGGATTTCCAAATTTTCAAAAGCTATTATCAGATACTTTTAAAAAATAACCCTTAGTGATTAGAATAACATCTTTCGTATAAAATTAACAAAGAAAAGTTAATGAAATTATAATAAGATCACAAATAAATTTTCACAATAAACGGCACCTACCAAATGGTAGGTGCCGTTTATTTTTATCCTACATCATAACCTTGATCTTCGACGGCTTCTTTAAGCTTCCCAACTGAGGCTTTGCTTAAATCATGACCAACCATAACCTTGCCATCTTTTAATGAAACATTAACTTCTGTTACACCTTCTAAATTGAGAAGTGCTGTTTTCACTGCCTTTTCACAATGTCCGCATGTCATTCCTGTAACCTGTAATGTTGTTTTCTCCATGAAAATTACCTCACTTTATATTTATATTTTCACTCGCTTCAAACGAAGGGCGTTGGACACTACTGATACTGAACTAAACGCCATGGCTGCACCAGCAACCCAAGGGGCTAACAAGCCAAGTGCTGCAATTGGAATCCCCCCTGAATTATAAACAAGCGCCCAAAAGAGGTTTTGGCGAATATTTTGCATCGTTAATTTACTTAAACCCATTGCCTTTGGAATCAAGGTTAATTCCCCGCCAAGAATTGTTATATCAGCAGCTTCAATCGCTACATCAGTACCCGTACTGATTGCAATTCCTATATCAGCTACGACAAGGGCTGGTGCATCATTTATTCCATCGCCAACCATGGCCACTTTTAGACCTTGCAGCTGTAGTTCTTTGACATGATTGGCCTTTTCCTCGGGAAGGACTTCTGCAATAACATTAGTAATGCCGACTTGATTCGCAATCGCTTTAGCCGTACGTTCATTATCACCAGTTAACATAAACACTTTAATTCCTAATTGGTTTAATTGCTGAACCGCCATTTTAGCTGTCTCTTTTACTGTATCGGCAACAGCAACTACACCCATAATAGTGGAATTTATGGCAATAAACATAGCTGTTTTCCCTTCGTTCTCCAATCGGGTTAGGTCTTGGTCTCCCGTAATGCTGGGAATATTTTTTAGAGCCATAAGTTTACTGGTGCCTACAAATATTTCATCATCGCCTATTTTTGCTTCAATTCCATAACCAGGTACTGCCTTAAACCGTTTGACAGGCAGGGTACTTGATCTTTTTTCAATCCCATATTTTACGATCGCTTCGGCAAGTGGATGTTCAGAAGACTTTTCTGCTGAAACGAGGTATTGGAGTACTTTTTTCTCGTCCTGATAGGCTATAAAATCTGTTACTGTAGGATGTCCTTTTGTGATCGTGCCGGTTTTATCAAGGACGATTGCATTAATTTTATGGGCTGCTTCTAAATGCTCTCCACCTTTAAAAAGAATCCCCATTTCAGCTCCTTTACCTGTACCAACCATGATAGATGTTGGAGTGGCTAGTCCTAACGCACATGGACAAGCTATAACAAGAACAGCAATCGCTGTTTCTAATGCGGAAGGGAAATCTCCAGGATTCACAAAGAAGTACCAAATTAAAAAAGTAAACATTGAGATTGCAAGCACAACAGGCACAAAATAACCTGAAATTGTATCTGCTACCCGTTGGATTGGGGCTTTGCTGCCTTGGGCTTCTTCGACAATTTTAATTATTCCAGCAAGTGCTGTGTCTTTGCCAATCTTCATTGCTTTTATGGTCAGGGTTCCATTCTTATTGATAGTTGAACCAATGACATTGTCCCCAACAGATTTTTCCACTGGGATTGACTCACCGGTTATCATTGCTTCATCAACAGAAGATTGCCCTAAGGTTACTATTCCATCGACAGGAATTTTTTCCCCTGGCTTAACTAATAAGTTGTCAGAAACTTTCACTTCCTCAATTGGAATTTGAAGCTCCTTACCTTCTCTTAGTACAGTGGCTTCTTTTGCTTGGAGACTTAACAACTTCGATATGGCAAGCGTTGTTTTCCCTTTGGCCATCGTTTCAAATAATTTCCCTAATAGAATTAAAGTAATCAGTACAGCACTTGTTTCAAAATATAGATGTGGCATATAGTTAGTGTTACCAATTGTTTTCATACCTTCAGCTAAGCTATAAAAATATGCTGCTGATGTTCCTAACGAGACAAGGACATCCATATTAGCACTTTTATTTTTCAGGGCCTTAAAAGCACCCATATAAAACTGACCACCTATATAAAATTGCACAGGCGTTGCCAATAGTAATTGAAACCATGGATTCATCAAAAAATGTGGCATTGGTAAACCAAAATCAACAGGCAAATGGGAAAGCATCGTATATAGAAGCGGTATTGACAGAATTACCGCCAGAAGAAATATACGTTTTTTCTGTTTAATTTCCGCATCTTTATTCTGCTGTTTGGTATCCCTGTGAACCTTTTCTGTTGCTTCATAACCAAGATTTTCTATTTTAGTAATAATATCATTACTTGAAACCAGTTCTGTATCGTAAGAAATAGCTGCACTTTCCATTGCCAAATTGACATTTGCCTCAACACTGTCCATTTTATTTAGGACTTTCTCGATTCTCGCTGAACAGGCTGCACAGGTCATTCCAGAAATGTCTAATTTGAGCTGCTCTTTCATTTGGATCACCTCTTTTATATACTATACCCCCGCAGTGTATATTTGGTCAAAGGATTTTTACCGAAAATAATACTATATTTAATTTAAGCCTAATTTTGACGTCTTTCGATGATTTTTGTCACAGAGGAGTTTTGTTTTTTATTTATTCTCCATTTTGGTAGTGAGTTCCTGTTAATTACTAAAATAAAAAGCCTCATCCTATTTGGAAAAGGCTCATGTTGATTATTCTTTTATCGCTGCTTCTAAAGCTACTTCTATCATATCGTTAAAGGTTAATTGTCTTTCTTCGGCTGTTGTTTCTTCACCTGTTAAGATGTGATCACTAACTGTTAGAACGGAAAGTGCTTTCCGATCAAATTTAGCGGCTAATGTATAAAGGGCGGTGGTCTCCATTTCGATCGCCAGGATTTGATATTTAGCCCATTTTTCAAGTTCAGCGTTATCATTATAGAATGAATCTGCTGTAAAAATATTTCCTACTTTCAAGTTAAGTCCCTTTGCCACCCCTGCATCATATGCCTTACGAAGTAAATCAAAGTTTGCTGTAGGGGCAAAATCGACATGACCAAACGTTAAACGATTCATATTTGAGTCGGTTGAGCTTGTCATTGCCAAAATGACATCACGAACCTTTACATCTTTTTGAATGGCTCCACATGTTCCAACACGAATTAGATTTTGGACTTTATAGCTTTGCATAAGTTCATTAATATAAATAGAAATGGAGGGAACACCCATTCCAGTTCCTTGGACAGAAATTCTTTTTCCTTTATACGTCCCAGTAAATCCGAACATATTACGAACTTCGTTGTAACATTTTGCATCATCTAGAAATGTTTCTGCAATATATTTTGCCCGAAGCGGGTCCCCTGGCAGTAATACTGTTTCAGCAATTTCGTTTTCCTTCGCACCAATATGTACACTCATCTATATTCCTCCAATCAATAACTACAGCCGTATTAAAACTGTTTCATTGACAATATATCATAAACAATTTCTAATGAGAAACTCTGCAATGAAACAGACATGAATTTATTATTTTGTGGGAAGCTATTTTTAAGATTGGAGGGAGATCATTCATGGGTAAAAAACATCGAAGCCGCACTAATTCACCGAAGAAAAATAATCACATCCCTGCTGAGGCCATTGTGGCTGAACATGAGGCACATGCAAAAGAGCACAATGCAACTGGTGGAAGAAAACACTAAGCTAAAAAAACCTAAGGAATATTGTCCTTAGGTTTTTAACTTACAGAAGAACTATTCTGTTAATAGGAAACCAACCACCAGGTTTTAATTGATAATAATGCTGTCCTCCCCTGCCTTCGTCTATTAACACAATATCCCCTGTTGAGAGAAATCTGCCTTGATAATCTGCAGGGATTCTGTCAGTAACATTAAAGCGGCTGAAAGTTTCCTCTAAGCATTGCACTCGGCTATTTGCTGGAATAGTGGTTCGAAAAACCTCTTTATGCCCTTTATTTTCACGATATTTTGGAGTTTGAAAGATCGTCACATCATATTGTATACATGCTCTTTTTGTTAATACTTTGATCATCATATACCTCCAATTATTAGAATTAATTGCCTATTCTAATAATTAGCGATGAACATTGTCGATTCCTTCTTGAAAATCCCATTATTTTTGTCGAATTGCACTTTTTTTATCCAGCAAAGATGATTTTTATGGAATCAATCGTTTCAATATACATAAAAACAATAGGACCAAAATGGCCCTATTGTCAGGATTTTATGAATATCGTTGAATTGCACTTTGAATTCTTTGTTGTAAATTCGGGATATCTGCATTTGAAACTGACAAGCGTACATTGGTCTCATCTGCACCCATTGCCTCTGAAAACAATCCTGATAGCCCTCTTGCCCGACGGTCCACTTGGAACATGATATCAAGCATGCCATTTCCAGACGGGAAGAAAACTACTTCTAGTTCATCCAATCTGCCACGAAATAATCCTGCAGTAGGTACAAACTCAAATTCTTGAACAAACGGTAAACGTCCCCGTAATCGCCGCGGTGCTTCTTCACAATCGGCTTCTCGAATCCTAAATCCTAAATTATCAATAGCATTAAACACAGCAGACATAAGTGAGTTAGGGACAACTTTTAGATAATCTTTATCGCTTGGGTCCACACCGCCTTTAATATCTAGACCGGTAGTTACCCAAATCTTTGACCTGCCAATGGAAAGCGGCGTATCCAAAGGAAGTTGAAAGGAAAATGGAATGTCTTTTTTCTCATTTGCACGAATGACAAAAGGAGTAGTTAATCGAAACTTTTCGATCGCAGCAGTGACGGTATACTTTTTGTCATCTGACTCTCTTAAATAGGTGGTATTTAAGGTGAGATAAATCTCATCAACCTGCTGATCGATCTTGCCTCCTTTAATTTCAACTACTCCGTTAACAGTCTCCCCCGGCATATAAGTATCTTTTTCAAGCTTTGTGTCCACTGCTGCTGACCCAATTCCTACGCTGGCAAATACTTTGTTAAAAAATGACATTTTCCTCCCCCTAGATTAAGTATAAATTTATTATTTCAGCTCTTATTTGGGCACAGTTTTCATATGCTGGTTCAATCTGTAAGAGCTTTTTAATTATGTGTTTGGCCTGATTCGAAATTTCCAATTCCTCTTCCCAGCTTTTTTCCTGTTTGTGTTGTGGAAAAGTAAAATTTGAATACAGTAAAAACAATAGGAAATGTCCCAATCCATAAAAATCCGCTTGGCAGTTAACCTCTTTACGGATATTGTTTTCCTTTGTTGTCTGAACTGCTGTTTCAAGATTAAGATGTCTTCCTAACCCTAAATCAATCAGCCTAATCTTAGCACCATCCAAAATGACATTTGGGATTCGGATATCTCTGTGGATTATTTTATGATTGTGCAGATATTCAATCGGATTTAGTAATTCATAGACGATTTGAAAAGCTTCTTTTTCAGAGACTTTCTTTCCTTCAGCAAAAATAAGCTGTTCAAAGTTCATCCCCTCAATAAATTCCATTGTGTAAAAAGGAATGTTGTTAAAGGTACCACCCTCAAAATATCTTGGAAAACCAGGATGTTTAATCGAACTTAACAGTTCTTTCTCATATTCAAAGTCAATTCGACCCGATTGCGTTAATCTTTTATGGAGTCGCAAGGCTTTTAGAACCTTTTTTTGCTTTGATTCTAGATCATATACCAAGTAACTATGACCGTAACCACCTGCCCCGAGATGTCTAATGACCTTGTATCGATCAGCGAAGAGCTTATCATTTGGAAACAGTTGTTCAAATAAATTGGAAAATAGGAATGCAATTCTTTTTATCATGAGAAGGGTACCTTGCTAGCTGCTAAAAAAACTTCTACTTTTATATTTCTTTTTATAATGATGATGTCCTAGGTTGTTGTGCTTATAATGATTTCTTCTCTTCCAGGCATCACTTGTAGAGCTATAATGATGGTGATTGTGAAGCTTACTTTTGAAAATTAATTTAAGGATTTTTTTTAACAATTCTTTCCCCTCCTTAGCTTCGTAAACATTCATACGTTTAGAAAAAATAAAGGTTTCATGATTAGCGAAATTTATTAAATATGATGATCCAATGTACTTTGGCTAAAGGTTTTTTTAACGAGAACAACAAAAAGCGAGCACCGAATGCTCGTCTTCTGTATTAATCTATATTAAAAGGAAAAGACTATTTCCTTCTATTTGATTAATTAATTTTTTATTCATCCTCTTCTTCTTCGTCGATAATACTCTTCTCAATTAAATATTCGAAAGTTATGTCTGCAATTTCCTCTAATTCTTCTTCACTAGGAACGTATCCCCTTTTTACAAGCTCATGAAAGAAAAATTCGGCAATCTCTTCTGTATCAATAAATACTTCAATTTCTCTCATAGCATCGCCCCCTTTTTAGAGAATGTATGATGTACATGGCTTTTTCATGCTATTTACTTTAAGGACCTAACTGAATATCCATTTCCAAAGTGAACGAGGATTTATTAACCCCTTAAATTTCAATAAGAGATGAAGTCTTTTTTGGATTGGACAAGCATAGGATGAATGAAAAGAACTTTCCCTGAGGTGATATGATGTTAAATTTACAATTAAAATTAGAGGCATGGATAAATGATGTTAATCGGGAGGATGGTCTCACCCTCCAAACATTTGAGAAGATTCTAGATGTGATGTTTTTTCTTATTAAATGGGCTGGTATCCCGTTTGTTGTTTATTTACTATTTGAAATTTCGAGGTGGTAGCTTCTTTCTTAGACGTGACTCTTGCCATCGTTACTGACAAGACTTTCTAATTTCCTAAGAATCACACGCATTACTTGATAATATTCCTGATCCTGAAACATTTCATATAAAATCCGGTAATCATTAAATATGTCCAATAAGTTGTCAATTAATTCCTTTTTTTCCTTTTTGCGTTCAATTTCTTCGAATTCTGCTTTTCTAATAATGTTCTGGACTTTTGGATTTTCGACTGCCTTTTCCTGCTTATTCACTAAGTATAGGAGACCCAGTTTTTGAATAAATGTGTCAGCATTTTCAGCATCTGCAACAAGTGTCAATTCTTCTTCACCAGCTTCAAGCCATTCACCATCACTTACCCTTGATAGCTCATAAATGACATCTTCCCAGGCATCTTCTTTATAGCGCCAAATTTCTGTACGGAAGCCTACAACTTTAAACAAGTCTGCACCATAACCGCTTACTTGAACTAAATCGCCGAAGAAAAAATTATATTCGATGTCAATTTGTTCTTGTTCCATTACAACGCCATCGAATTCTGATAGTAATTGTAAGGCGGATTCAATGAATAATCCGTCACTTTTGTTTACTTCATATACATACTTCCCGTCTAGCCACTTTACATCTGTTACCTTGCCAACTGTTCCATAGATTGTAATCACGACCGTATCACCGATCTTATACTTCGGTTTTTTTCTATTTCCCATTTCCTCCCATCCTCTCAATAATAAGTCGTGAATTTTGATTACAATAGTATATGCGCCGTTTAAATAAAAGCGCATGTGAATTGTAAAATGAAAAAATCGCCTCATTTCTGAGACGATCACATTGTTCTATATTTTGCTTTCAGTAATCAAATATTGCTGCCATGCCTCATCAAAAACGGACATTGATTCTAAGTATTGACCATTCAGTTCTAGATAAGAACTTAACTCATGATAGTCCTCGGAAGTTTTCGGAAAACTATGATCTAAATAAGCATGATTGGCAAAGTCACTAATAGCATCCTTTGGAGCAGGATGCCTATATTTCATTAAAAAATGATAAAATGATTTAATCATATATAAACGCCTTCCTCATCCAGATTCACTCTATATGTATTTCTTATGAAATACTATAACGGATACTATGGTAAGCGTCCAGCGTTTAGAAATACCATAAAGCATAAAAGCAGCCTATAATGAGGCTGCTTTCATTATGATGAAAAGTCAAAGTAATTTTTCTTTAATAACCTTGGAACCGCCATTAACTCTTCGAAGCTGACCACTTTTCCAATCAGTTTACAATCAATTAAATACAACTGATTCTCAATTTCTTTTACAATTGGTTCACTTTGATAAATCATTGCACAATCAGGGCAGGAAAAGGCGGGGGTTTCCGAGATTTCAATCGCTCGCGTCCCATCTGGCAGCTCCCAAAAAACTGAAGTGGTTACTCTTTCTACATTTGTGCTTGAACACCATTCACATACGGTTTCCAATTACACTCCTCCTATTCCTTCAACGTCTCGGCTGATGTTCCATCCGTTTTTGTTTCATGACTACCTGCTTCTTTTTGAGACAATGCTTTAAATTTCTTATCCTTTAATTCATCCCGTTTGCTGCGCTTATCCTTTAACGTCGTGTGTGCCGGGTCTTGGTAATAATCCTTACGGCGATTTAACCTTGTTAATCCCTCTGGAACAAGGTTAAAGTGTTGATCATTCATAATACCTGAGATTCCTGTAAGAGACCTTTTCGCTTCCATATCAGGGTAAACCTCTTGAAAATAACCCTCTGCCCTTCCAGGCACATAATTTTCTGGCTCTGGGTATGAGGTGATTACGCCTTCAAAATTCCGAAGGACCACTTTCTCTGGACTTTGCGAGATCAAGTAATTCGGCTGAAGGGCAATTTTACCCCCTCCGCCTGGGGCATCGACGACAAAGGTCGGTACGGCATAGCCAGAAGTATGTCCGCGAAGCCCCTCGATAATTTCAAGTCCTTTGGAAACAGGTGCCCTGAAATGACCGATCCCTTCAGATAAATCACATTGATAAATGTAATAAGGCCGGACGCGAATTTTGACAAGATCATGCATTAGTTTTTTCATAATTGGCACACTGTCATTGATTCCTGCAAGGATCACAGACTGGTTACCAACTGGAACACCGGCATTGGCAAGCATTTCGCAAGCCCTATTTGAGTCCTCGGTAATTTCGATCGAAGTATTAAAATGAGTGTTCAGCCAAATTGGATGATATTTTTTCAAGATATTACAAAGGTTTTCGGTAATTCGCTGCGGGAACACAACAGGTGCTCTTGTCCCTATCCGGATAATTTCAACATGATCAATTTCCCTCAGGTTTTTAAGGATATATTCCAAAATATTATCATTAATCAGCAGGCCGTCCCCACCAGAAATTAATACATCTCTTACCTGAGGGGTTTGCCTGATATATGAAATAGCTGCATCCAGCTGCTTCTTCGGAACACCCATGCCAATTTGCCCTGAAAAACGTCGCCTTGTACAGTAGCGGCAATACATCGAACACTGATTGGTAACAAGAAAAAGAACCCGGTCCGGATAGCGGTGAGTTAACCCAGGGACAGGTGAATCTTCATCCTCATATAATGGGTCCTCTAGATCATATTTAGTTTTATAAATCTCCTTCGAAATAGGCACAGACTGCATTCTGATCGGACAACGTGGATCATCAGGATTCATTAAGGAAGCATAATATGGTGTAATATTTAAGGGGATGGTTTTTGTAGAAATTCTTACACCCTCCTCTTCATCTGGAGTTAAATGGATCACCTTTTTTAAATCATCTAACGTACGGATCGTATTCGTTAGCTGCCAAAGCCAATCGGTCCACTGCACTGAAGTAACATCTTTCCAAAGTTCTATATCTTTCCAATGCCTTAGTGGTTTATATAAAAATTGTTTCACTGTAAGTTCCTCCCATCTTGCTTCACTAAAATAATATGCAAGATATGTGCCAATGTTATAAGAAGGCTTAGAACTTACCCTTTTAGTTTTTTGCAAAAAAAAAAGCCGAAAACTCGGCAGTTTAGTCTATTATTTTTTTCAGTTTATATTGTAAGGTTTGCCTAGGAATCTCTAATAGCTTCGCTGCTTGGTTAATGTTCCCTTCAGATAATTCAAGGGCATTCAAAATTAGATCCTTCTCTAATGTTTCAATATTTTTCCTTAATGATAGACTTTCCATTCCGACATTATTAGTTGTTGTTGTGTTTGGAAGATGTCTTAACATGCTTGGTAAATCGTTATACTTCAACTGCTTTTCTTCACACACATTCATCATGTATTCAATCGTATGTTTCAGTTCCCTTACGTTACCAGGCCATGGATAATTCATAAAAAATAGCTCAAGCTTCTTCTCATATCCGCTAATATTTTTATAGAGTTTTTGATTAAATCCCTTGATAAAATGATCTGCTAAAAAAAGAATATCTTCTTTTCTTTCTCTTAAAGGAATGAGTGAAAAGGTAAATACATTTAATCGGTAGTAAAGGTCCGCACGAAGCGTATGCTCTTGAAGGGCCTTGCTTGGAATGACATTCATGGCTGCAATTACGCGCACATCCACAGAAACACTATGCGAACTTCCAACTCTTCTTACCATTCCATCCTCCAAAACCCGTAATAATTTCGCTTGAAGTTCTATCGGCATCGTATGTAATTCATCAAGGAATAGCGTTCCGCCATCTGCAAATTCAAATAACCCTTTGCGGTCTACTGCCCCCGTATAGCTTCCTTTAGCCGTACCAAATAGGATACTTTCTAACAGTGTTTCAGGAATGGCGGCACAATTTTGAGCAATAAACGGTTCAGATGAGCGAAGGGATTCATGATGCACTCCTTGAACAAATAATTCTTTCCCTGTTCCAGACTCGCCGTAGACGAGAATAGGGGAATCCGATTTCGCCAGTTTCTTAGCCTCATTTTTGATGCTCTGAAAGGGTGGATTAACCGTCAATAGATCGTTTAATGTATAGTTTACTTGCCTGTTTACCTTCTTTTTACTGCTTTTCTTTAAACCCTTTTGTAAATCTAATAGTCGTTCCGCAAGTAGTTTCATTCGGGAATAATCTTTCGCTATTTCAACCGCGCCAATTATTTCTTCCCCGAGAAAGATTGGCAGGGTTGTATTGATGGTATCAATTCTTGTCCCATGCAAATTCATATAAACCTGTGTTTGGTTGTAGATCGGCTTTCCCGTTTTAATTACTTTTAGCAAGGTACTGGACTCTTCCGTTAGGGAGGGAAATGAGTCAATTAAATGCTTTCCCTGCACTTCCTTTACTTCCATCCCATCGTGCTTTGCTGCCACTTCATTATAAAAAATTGTCTTTCCCTCAGTATTGACCACATGAATTCCTTCATCAATTCCTTTTAGAATGGCTGTCAGAACTTCTTGCGTTAAAGCGGTTAACTGAACCATTTGATTCACCTGCCCATCCTTCCAAATTAACAAGGTGCCGAAAAATTGGCACGGTAAGCCGAAATTTTAGCAGTTTGCCAGATTCTTTACCCACATATTCATATTTTCAAGCTTGTCATAGATAAAGCAATTATTCATCAGCCTGCCCCGATACGAATATCCCAGCTGAAATAAAACTGCATTCATCCCAAAGGATAACGATCTAGCAATCGAATAGGCACAAAAGATTCCCTTCCTTTTCAACTCACCTTCAAGTTCCTGAAGAATAATTTTCATAAGCCCATATTTCCGATGTTCAGATAATGTTGCACAATCCGTTAATTCTGCATTTTTATAAAAAGAATTCACTTCGGCTGAAGCTGCACTGACTATTTTTCCTTGAAGGAAAAAAGCGTAATAGATGGTCCCATCCTTGATGGTCTTTTTTATATATTCCGGTTTATGCAAAGGGGTTGGGTAAATTTGAAACACTTGCCCGTACAGCACCGCAAGTTCCACAGCACTGCTCTCGTCGACCTTTCGTAATTCATATTCCTTTGGTGGATTTCCTTTCTGAATGGACGTGTCTAATTGATATATACTGTTGACCATCCCGTCTTCGGTCACCCAATGATCATTTTTCTTCCGGTTTGGCGTGTAATACTTTGAAAAAAAATGGGCATCTGAGCCAAGAAAATAGCGATCAACAACAGCTTCCAGCTGAAGACCCTTTTCCAAGAAACTAAGAAAGTCTTCACTTCTGACTTTGACAATTAACTTTTCAGCCTTGTGCTTTGCTGCGAGCTCTTCCGCTCGCTCAATTAGCAATTTTATATTTCCACGATAATCATCCACACGAATACGTTTATTAAATGGATCAAGATATATCTCAAGGAAATAGCCGTTTTCCTCTAGAAAAATAGTGGATGCCGTTTGATTCATCGAGATCACCCCATCGGTAAATGATAATTTCTCTAGCATTCTCGAAAAAATGTCTGGCCTAGATTAGCCAGACATTTCCACTAGGTCGGTATAAATCAATTATTGCAACCTTTTGATATATAAATGGAAAAATCTGATGTTTACTCTGCCGCCTCACACCATTTTAATAAAGTAAGGGCTATAATCTCACTGGCGATAAACATATCTTCAAGTACAATATGCTCATTTGCATCATGTGCAGTTTCTGTTATCCCAGGTCCGAAAATGACCACGGGAGTATTACCAATATTAGAAAGGATACCGCCGTCTGTTCCCCAAGGGCTTGCCTCGATGATAGGATTACTACCCTTTACTTCTATAAAACTCTTTGTCAATTCATTCATTAATGGATGGTCATTTTCAAGACTTCCTGGCAGCCACCTGCCGCCAAACCATTCTATCTTAAGAGGATTTTCCCTGAGCCACTCATCATTTTCACTTATTTCTCTCAAGCAAGCTTCCATTTCAAGTTGTGCTGATTGAATCGTTTCTTCCGGAGAAACTCCCATTCTCCCCTCAATAATTGCGGTGTCAGGCACCGAAGAAGGCCATTCGCCGCTTGAAAGCTTTCCGATATTAATTGGAATAGGAATGGGGACTTTTTCAAAGAGAGGGTCAGTAATCCTAGCATTTCTATCGTTCTCTAATTGTTGTAATCTTTGAATAACTACTAGTGCTTTTTCAATTGCGCTTACACCTTTATACCTGGTTCCTCCATGGGCTGCTCTGCCTTTTACGGTAATTCTGAACCACATTGAGCCCTGCTGCTTCGGGAATATCTTCAAATTGGTCGGTTCTGGAATAATGGCCCCATCCGCATGGTAACCTCTAAGAACGGCTGCTAGGGTACCAGCTCCGCCGCTTTCTTCTTCAATGACACTTTGAAAAATAACATCCCCTTTTAGTTTAATACCATTTGCAATTAAGGACTCAATCGCCATTATCAGGGCAGCATTCCCACCCTTCATATCCGTCGCGCCTCGTCCATAAAGCTTGCCACACTCAATAGTCCCGCTAAATGGGTCATGTTTCCAGCTTAATTCATCCCCAACTGGGACCACGTCAATATGACCATTTAAAATCATCGATTTGCCGCCGCCTGTACCTTTTAACACAGCTACTAGGTTAGGATTCCCGCCGAAGTTCTGACGGTCACAACAATAAGCAGGGTGGGATTTCAATTCATCACCACCGATTTCCCAAATATCGAGTGTTAATCCTAATTGTCGGCACTTTTCAATTATAATCGCCTGGGTACTACTTTCGTTCCCCCGAGTGCTGTTTTCTCGGACGAGGATTTGTAAAAGTCTTGCCCCTCGCGCTCGATTCTCTTTTATCCATTGTTTTATGCGCATTTCATTATTGTCCAAACGATTCACTCCTTTTAGAAATGATTCAGCTTAATACGGAATCATACGAACAGTTTCCCGAATCTTAAATTCGCACCCGGTTTTGTTGACAACAGTTTCTAAACTGTAGGGCGCAAACAATTCTGTTAATAGTAAACCTTCTTCAGATACAGTGAAAACAGCTAGATCAGTGATAATTAAATCGACACAGGCTGCGGATGTTAATGGTAACGTGCATGATGTGACAATTTTGGGTCTACCTTGTTTATCACAATGATTCATGACAACAATGACTTTCTTAGCTTTTTGAGCAAGTTCCATCGCTCCGCCCATCCCTGGAACCTTCTTTCCTGGGACAATCCAGTTAGCAAGGTCGCCCTTTTTACTGACCTCTAGCGATCCTAAAATCGTTATATCCACTCTGCCCCGGCGAATCATTCCAAAAGAGATTCCACTATCACAATAAGATCCGCCCTTGTTTAGCGTGACTGGAAAACCTCCTGCATTACATAAGTTTTCATCTTCTTCTCCCTTTACTGGGGTAGGTCCCATTCCGGTAATGCCGTTTTCAGCGTGAAACATCACCTTTGTCTCGGTTGATAGATGGTTCGGAACGAGCGATGGAATCCCAATTCCAAGGTTGACAACCATTCCCGTTTGAATTTCCTCTGCAGCCCTTTTAGCCATTTGATTTCTCATATCTACTGCCATGCCCATTTCCAATTCACCCCCTTAGATGGAATGACATAATCTACAAACACTCCTGGCGTAATGATCGCATCGGGGTCAAGACTACCAAGCGGGACAATTTCCTCTACTTCTGCTATCGTGATATCCCCTGCCATAGCAACGAGCGGATTTGTATTGCGGGCACTTTTGTCATAAATTAAATTCCCATACTCATCTGCCTTTTTCGCATAAACAATCGACACCTCTGCCGTTAAAGCTGTTTCAACTAGAAACTTCTTATCTCCTAGAGTAAAAAATGGTTTGTTTTTCGTAACCATTTCATTGTCTGTACCGATATCAGACAAGATCGCTGGCAGGCCAACACCGCCCGCACGTATTCTTTCTGCTAATATTCCCTGCGGTGAAAACTCTACCTCCAGCTTTCCCTCATGCATGAACTGGCCAGCAAAGGGATTGGAGCCAATATGAGAAGCAATTACTTTCGCTGCCCTTTGTTGACTGACTAATTTCCCTATGCCAATTTGCGGGAATCCCGTGTCGTTCCCAATCAAAGTAATATTACGAACTCCTTTTTCAAGAATACCATCGATTAATGCCGGCGGAGAGCCGACCCCGCCAAACCCGCCAAACATCAATGTCATTCCGTCATGAAAATATTCCATAACAGCTGCTAAGGTTGTAATTTTTCTGAATGGATTTTCCATTTACATCACCCCTTCCCTTCATTCAGTTGGTTAGAAAAATCTTCAAATGTTTCTTTTAATAAGTGGACCAATTCCTCCATTTCTTTTTGAGTGATAGTAAGAGGAGGAGAAATAATAATAGAGTCTCCGTTTATCCCATCAATGCCAGCACCAGCTGGATAAACAAGCAGTCCTTTTTCCTTTGCAAGAGCTACAATCCTTTGTGTGATCTGGGCGTTTCTAGGGTAGGGTGTTTTGGATTCTACTTGTTGGACAAACTCTATTCCCAGTAACAGCCCTTTGCCGCGGATATCACCAATAAACGTGAAAAGTGGTTTTAATCCTTCAAGTTGTGCTCTTAAATAGGCACCTTTACTTTCAACCTCTTGAATAATATTGTTTTGTTCTAAATATTCGAGAACAGCTAAGGCAGTTGCACAAGCCTGTGGATTGGCACTTAAGGTATGGCCGCTCATGACCACCTTTGTTCCTGCCATTATCGGCTCGATGACTTTTTCAGTTGCAATAGCAGCTGCAATCGGTGCGTAGCCTGCACCCATCCCTTTTCCTAATGCGACAATATCAGGATTGATTCCCCACTGTTCACTCGCAAGCATTGTGCCAGTCCTGCCACAGCCAGTCATGACTTCATCAGCGATAAAAAGAATGTCATAATCCTCACAGATTTTCTTTATGACCTTGAAGTAATCTTTTGGCGGGGCAATTGCTCCGCCTGCAGCTCCGATGACGGGTTCTGCGATAAAAGCGGCGATTTGTTCGGCGCCAATCCGCTTAATAGCTGTTTCTAACTCATGGGCACATAAATAGCCACAGTTAGGTGCCTCGAGGTTATAAGGGCAACGGTAGCAATACGGGGGATTAATGACAGGGAAATCCTCTAAAAGTGGAACAAATCTTGCTCTCCTCCCTGTATGACCTGACATCGAAAGCGCACCTAGGGTAATCCCGTGGTAGCTTACCCATCTTGATAAAACCTTGGTTTTCGTTTGAACACCCTTTTCCTGCCAATATTGAATCGCCATTTTCATGGCCGTTTCAGTTGCTTCAGAACCGCTGTTAACGAAAAAACACCAATTGAGATCTCCTGAAAGCATGTTTGCAATTTTTTTCGCTAAATTTTCAGCAGCTTCACTCGTAAATTGTGATCGATACACAAACGAAACTTTTTTTGCTTGTTCATTCATTGCTTCAATAATCTTTGTTACACCATGACCAATATTGGCAGTTACAGCGCCGGAAGCAGCATCTAAATACCTTTTTCCATCCATATCAAATAAATAAATTCCTTTGCCGTAGTCAATCACAGGGTAAATGTCATCGAGTATTGGTTTTATTAGAAACGAATGATCCATAGGGAAACACTTCCTTATTAAATTAGGCAGGCCTTATAGAAATTGTATGAACTTTTACTTTTCAAGATGATTAATATAAAATTACTTTTAGAATTACAGAAGGAAAGGATCATATGAGCACAATAAAAAAAATAAAGTTAAAAACGAAAGATATTTCAACCTTTCAATTAATCGTTATTTTTTATTTATCCGCATTAATCGTTTCTACTCTTTTATTAAAAATCCCAATGGCTCACCGTCCAAATGTTTCGCTAAGTTTTATTGATGCGATGTTTACCTCCGCTAGTGCGATCAGTGTAACCGGTTTAAGCGTCATTTCAATTAAGGATACCTTTAGTAACTTTGGAATCTTTCTCTTATGCTTAATTCTGCAATTGGGAGGCTTAGGGGTTATGTCCTTAAGTACATTCCTATGGATTATGCTGGGTAAAAAAGTGGGATTAAAAGAAAGACAACTGATTATGATTGATCAAAATCAATCCAACCTGGCAGGTTTGGTCCAGCTGGCAAAACGGATCCTGATTATCTTTATTTCGTTTGAATTTGTGGGGGGAATTATCTTAGGGATTCGCTTTTTAAACTATTTCGAAAGCCCATTGTCTGCTTTTAAACATGGATTTTTTTCATCCATCAGCGCCACGACCAATGCAGGATTCGATCTGACGGATGCGTCACTCAGTCCATATAGTGAGGATTATTTTGTTCAGACGATAATAATTTTGTTGATGATTGTTGGGGCAATTGGCTTTCCTGTGATGGTTGAGGTTTTTGAATTCTTTTTAAACCTAAATAGAAGGAAGAAATTTCATTTCACTTTATATACTAAGTTAACCACGATAACGTTTGTCCTCCTTACTATAGTAGGTGCATTTTTGATTTACTGTTTTGATAGTCAACACTTTTTTTCTGATAAAAATTGGCATGAATCCTTTTTCTACTCTTTATTTAATTCCGTAACAACTAAAAGTGCTGGATTAGCAACAATGGATATCAATGATTTTACTCCAAGTAACCAACTTTTCCTGTCGATATTAATGTTTATTGGCGGTTCACCGAGCAGTGCGAGCGGGGGCATTCGAACCACCACGTTTGCCATTGTTATATTAGCGATCATATTTTACGCACAAGGAAAAAGCTCGATCAAAATCTTTAGACGTGAACTGCTAAGTGAGGATGTCCTTAAATCATTTATCGTGATCGCGACCGGAGTATTTTTATGTTTGTTCTCCATTTTAATCCTATCGATAACAGAACATGGCACTGTGATAGAGGTTATTTTCGAAGTATCTTCTGCTTTTGGCACCAATGGATTATCGTTGGGTTTAACACCAAGACTTACTACCTTTGGACAAATACTCATCATTATCCTGATGTTTATTGGAAGAGTAGGCATTGTTACCTGTTTACTTATCTTAAGAGGCAAAGGCAGCAAGGAAAAGTTCAACTACCCGAAAGAAAAGGTTACCATTGGTTAAGGCATTAAGTGGAGGAGTAAAGATCCCCCTCATGATGCAGTTCATGCGGACAGCTTTCTGAAGAATTGGGCCTTTCTTGTCCTCATGGGGCCTTCATGCGGACAAATTTAAAAAGTATTTGCAAATTTCGCCCACTCCAAAAAAAATAACCCGCAAAAATTTGCGGGTTAGACAAGAATGGTTTCTTGTGTTCGTTCGGTTTTTGCTTTTTTTATAATGTCCCGAGCAATCCAGACGCCGCATGCACTTGCTTGTGCAAGACCACGGGTAATCCCAGCCCCATCACCACCGACATAAAGTCCGCTGATTTCCGATTCAAAACGGTCGTTTAAGCGTGGTCGCGCCGAATAGAACTTAGCCTCAACACCGTAGAACAAGGTATGCTCTGAAGCAAGTCCTGGTGTCACCTGATTCAACGCCTCGGTCATTTCTATTAAGCTTTTTAACGTATTATACGGAAGAACTAACCCAAGATCACCGGGGACAGCCTCTTTTAATGTCGGCTCAAGGAAACCTTCCTTAATCCTTTTTGCAGTAGATCTTCTGCCCTTTAAAATATCTCCGTATTTTTGGACGATTAGTCCGCCATTTGAAAGGCTGTTTGCTAAGCGGGAAATTTCATGTGCATACTCATTCGGCTTATCAAATGGATCTGAAAACGTATGGGAAACAAGTAAGGCAAAGTTTGTGTTCGGACTGCCAAGTTTCGGATCTTTGTAGGCATGTCCATTGGCAAGCATAATCCCGGAATGATTTTCAACCACTACATGCCCAGATGGGTTACTGCAAAATGTTCGTACAGTTGTCCCAACCGATGTATTAAAAATAAATTTCCCTTCATACAAATGCTCATTGATTTCCTGCATGACAATATTGGATGTTTCAACACGAACACCAATATCTACTTGGTTACTTATCATGTGTAATCTGCGGGATTTTAAGATACCAGAAAGCCATTTAGAGCCATCTCGGCCTGGTGTAATGACCACCTTATCCGCATAAATATTTTGGTCCCCTTTTAGATTAATTCCTTTCACCACAAGCCCATCTGTTGTTTTTTCAGTTATTAAATCCACAACTTCTGTTTTATAAGACATTTCAATCTTTGTCTTTAAGAATTCGTAGATACTTTTCATGATTTCAAGATTTTGTTCAGTCCCAAGATGGCGTACCTGTGCACGTAACAACTTTAATCCAGCAGCATAACCGCGGCGTTCGATGTTTTTTACTTCATCTGTTAATGGGTCAGTAATGCTCGTGGTTGCACCATGCTGTAGGTTGATTTCATCAACATAACGAATTAACTCAACTACCTGAGAATCCGGAAGATAATCTGTCATCCAGCCGCCAAATTCACTTGTGATATTAAACTTTCCGTCCGAATAAGCACCTGCTCCACCAAAACCATTAGTAATCGAACATGCCGGAAGACACCCAGCAAATTCTTTTCTCCCAGCTGCCGGTGGACATTTCTCAATTTTCTTTTGTAAAATCGGGCAATTTCGTAGGTAAATATCATGTCCTTTATCCACTAATAGAACCTTTGCGTTCGGCATTTTTAGTGTCAGTTCATAGCAGGCAAATATCCCTGCAGGGCCAGCACCCACTACTATCACATCATATCTCGTATCCATTGTCCAATTACCTCCAAAGTCATTTTACTCAACATTTGTAAATATATCAGACTAATTTTGTTCCGTCAACAATAAATACGAACTATTTTTTAAAAAAATATTCTATCGTTCGGATTTTGAGTATTTGTCAGAAAATTATATGAAAAAGAAACGGCTGACTCGTTTTGAGTCAGCCTTTATTTCATAATTTTAATAGCCCCAGCTTGCCCCGATAATGATTAATAAGATAAACAGGACGACAATTAACGCAAATCCACTGCCGATTCCGCAACCTCCTACAGGGTAACCGCAACCTCCTACAGGGTATGCAGGGTAACCACAACCACCATGTCCGTAATACATACACTTCACTCCTCACGAAATTGTCTCTTAACACTGTTACTTTATGTAGTAGGTACTTGACCCGTATGTGCATTCGCCTATATTATGAATTACAATGATAAAAATTGTAGGTGAAACGATGAAATCCATTTTGAAAAACTTTATTAACGGTATTTTAACAATTGTTCCTATCATCCTTGTGATCTATGTCATTTACAAAACGTTTCTATTCTTAGACGGTTTACTCGGTAACACACTGAAGCCTTATTTAAAGGAAGATTACATCCCTGGGATTGGCTTACTAACAACCATCATCTTAATTACTGTTTTAGGCTGGCTATCTACGAAATATATATCGGGGAAAATCATCCGCTTGATCGATATTCTTCTAGACAAGATTCCAGTTGTTAAAACCATCTATTCTGTTATTAAAGACACCGTCCAATCCTTTCTTGGCGAGAAAAAATCTTTCTCTAAGGTCGCCCTTGTTGTTATCCCAGGAACAGAAATGCGCAGCCTGGGGTTTATTACTTCTGAACAATTAGAGGAATTTTATTCTCCTCTAAAGGAGCATGTGGCTGTCTATATCCCGCAAACATTCCAGGTGGCCGGGTTTACCTTTCTTATACCAAAGGAACAAGTAGAAATTATCGACGTTAAACCCGAGGAAGCAATGAAATTTGTCTTATCGGGCGGAATGACTTCAAGCTCAAAACAAAAGGTAAAATAAAAAAGCCGCAATTCAATCGCGGCTTTTTATTTTGCTCCGAAAAGTTTCGTGAATTCTCCGTATCCTTGCTTTTCGAGCTCGTCTTTTGGAATAAACCGCAATGCGGCAGAGTTGATACAATAACGTAAGCCAGTTGGGTCTGGTCCATCATTAAAGACGTGACCTAAATGGGAATCGGCTGATTTACTTCTTACTTCTGTCCGATTCATAAAATGACTGAAATCAGCTTTTTCAATCACTTCTTCATCTTGAATCGGTTTGGTAAAGCTCGGCCAGCCGCAGCCGGCATCAAATTTATCCAACGAACTAAACAGCGGCTTTCCAGAAACAAGATCTACATAAATCCCCTCTCTGGTTTCATTCCAATATTCATTTCGAAACGGAGGTTCTGTGCCATTATTTTGTGTGACTTCATACTGGATCGGTGTTAATTCCTTTTTTAGCTGTTCTACATCCTTATTTTTCATTTTTCTCCCCCCAATGACTTTGAATAAAGCCGGCTCGACCCGAGCCTACATGATAGGATTCATAATGGGCCCGATTTTTTTTATAGTACTGCTGATGATAATCTTCGGCTGGATAAAAGGACTGTGCTGGCAAAATTGGTGTAACAATCGGTTTGTGAAAACGGCCGCTTTCTTGTAGTTCATGCTTGGATTGTTCGGCAAGCCTTTTTTGTGTGTCATCATGGTAGAAAATTGCCGTTTGATACGATTGCCCTCGATCATGGAATTGGCCGCCCGGGTCGGTAGGGTCAATTTGCTGCCAAAATAACCCCAAGAGTTTTTCATAAGGAAAAATCTCTGGATCATATGTGATTTGGACGGCTTCAAAATGGCCGGTAGTATCCGAACAAACTTGTTGATATGTCGGGTTTTCTACGGTTCCTCCGGTATAGCCTGAAGTAACACTTTTAATTCCGGGCTGTTCATCAAATGGTTTCACCATACACCAAAAACAGCCGCCGGCAAACGTTGCAACTTGATTTGTTTTTTCCAAGTTCCCACACCCCTTTAACTTATTTCACTTTGAGTATGAGTATACAGAATGTTTTAGGAAAAATAAAATCTCCTGACTGAAAGAAGGGCGGAGTCCTCTAAACGGTGGGCCTGGAGCTAGACAGTAGAGTAAGAAACTGATTTCAAAGGGATAGCCTTCGGCTATCTCATTTAATTTCAGTTCCTCCTCATCAAACCGTACGTGAGGTTTTCCCTCATACGGCTTTCCGACGTTCTTCTTTCTTTGGCATTACAGAGCCTAACTAGCTAATTTAACCAATATATGATCAATCTCTTTTCTTACGTCTGTTGAATTCCCATGTTTCTTCTGCCTATTTCTTTTCTTGTTATAGAATAAAGTAAGCCGTTCTAACACATACCAATCAATCCGATTAAGCCATTTCTTTGCGTGAGATGATATGAGATAGTAGTTCTTAAAACCTTGCAGTTTCTTGTTTAATCCCATCACCAAGTCATCAATATCCATATACAATTTTGCCCTTGGCTCTGTATATGCTTTAATCTTTGCACGCATTTTCTTCATTGCGTTCTTTTTCGGTATGTGTGACATGACGTGTATTGTTTTACCACCCTTTATTCGGAGTGGAAATTTTCGATTATGAAAACCCAGAAAGTCGAAACCTTCTATATCATCCCATAGGTGCACCAACCTTGATTTATCCCGATTAATTGAGAGGTCAAGTTTTTCCATAATAGCTTGAATCACGCGAATGCTGTCTAATGCTTTCTGTTTGGTACTGCACATAATGACGAAGTCATCTGCGTACCTCACTAATTCACCTAAGTGGCTAAACCTTTTCTCCCAAAGCTTATCCATTGTATTCAAATAGATGTTCGCCATGAGTGGAGATATTACACCACCTTGCGGTGTTCCTGTGATTGGATTTCTTATCTTACCCTCTTCCATAATCCCAACCTTCAACCATTTACGAAGTAATTTTAGGACTCTACGGTCACTTATTCGTTGCTCCAATAATTTCATTAGTTTGGTTTGATTTATGTTATCAAAATATCCTTGGATATCGACGTCGACTACCCAAAAACATTTCTTACTTGCTTTTCTTATCTTTGCCATGGCTTGATGAGCATTACGTTTTGGGCGAAAGCCAAACGAACAATCATGAAAATCAGCTTCAAAAATAGGTTCAATGACCATTTTCGTTGCCATTTGTGCGATTCTGTCTTTAATTGTGGGAATTCCTAGTGGACGTTTCTTACCATCATCTTTTGGTATGTAGGTTCTTAGGACTGGATGTGGATGATATTTATTCTCTTTCAATTCTAGATAGAGTTCATTCATGAATTTGTTTTCACCGTACTCGGTAACGATTTGTTCAATCGTCTGTCCGTCAACACCTCCACTTCCTTTCTTACGTTTAACACGTTGCCACGCCTCCCATAGAATATCAGGACGATAGATTTTGTCATATAAAGAATGAAATCTACGAGTTGGACTTTCCTTGGCACAAAGATATAACGTCTTCCAGAGTTCTTGAGCTTTTGCATTATTGGTGTAGTTAGTCATTTTCTTGACATTCACTGACTCTTACCTCCTTCTGACATATGAACGAAGTAGGGTATTGGCTTTTGCCGTCCTTCCCTAGACAATGTTGTGTTGTCATTGCCATCATTGGTACTATGACCCCCTCCGACTCCCTCTCATCCATCCACCACTTCGTTTAAACTTATAGGTTTCTGCTTTACTTTCGTGAGAAAGTGACGAGGAGGGTATCCCCAGTTCCGTTAATTACTTTCCTAACATGTCGTTCCCCATACCCCGGGAGATTCATCGGTGCTGCTATTCCAAGTTCTACACACCTTCCATGGTCTTCGCCCATATTCTCAAGGCTCGACTTCTCCTTAGCCACCTACGGTGGGTTCTTTTGACGAGACGGCAGGATTCACTTTATGTTACAACCTGTTAGTTTGCTCGCACTCTTCTAGAGAGTTACTTTGTCACAGGGCTTCAACCTTAGAATTTCTTCACCAGTTGCCTGTCAGCTACTAAGCGTCTTGGTACTTACTCAGATTGGACTTTCACCAATTAGCAATTAACGGCTTGCTGGGCACGCATAAAAAAAGGCTAAACAAGTCACGGTCGACATCGACCTAACTTGTTTAGCCTTTCCTATTTTAATAGCTCTTTCGTTGCTTCATCTGTTTGTTTATATTTTTCCATTGTTTTTTAACTTCTGCTTGTGCACGTTTATCAGCTTTCCTTTCGATAAACGCCAACTCCTTTTGCAACTTGTTGTAGCTTGTCAGCCGCTCAGCCGCAATCAATCCTTCTTCAATTGCCTTCATCACAGCACAGCCGGGCTCATTCTTATGCTGACAATCTCGGTAGCGACACTGGGTAGCTAACTCTTCAATTTCTGAAAAGGTCTCTGTTAAACCGTCTGAGCTTTCCCAAAGTTGCAGTTCCCTCATTCCTGGGGTATCAATCAAAACACTGCCATTCGGGAGAAGGATTAGTTCACGGTGGGTAGTTGTATGACGCCCTTTATCATCTGCCATTCGAATATCCTGAACTAGCTGTTTCTCCTCTCCTAAGAGACGATTCGTTATTGTCGATTTCCCAACCCCTGAAGAACCAAGCAAGGCAATTGTTTTTCCTGGCTTCAAGAAAGGTTCTAGTTCCTCAAAGCCAGTCATCGTTTCGGCACTAACTGCAATAACTGGAACTCCACCAAGGATAATCGCTTCAACCTCAGCCAGCATATTATCGAGATCCTGACAAAGGTCTGCCTTACTTAAAACAATAACTGGGTTTGCCCCACTTTCCCAAGCAAGCAAAAGGTAGCGTTCGATTCTTCTTAGATTCAAATCTTCATTCAGTGAATTTACGAGAAAGACAGTGTCGATATTGGTCGCAATGATTTGCTCTTGTGCGGTAAGACCAGCTGATTTTCTCGAGAACTTACTTTTTCGCGGCATGATGGCCAAAATGGTGCCTTTTCCTTCGTTACTCCTCGGTATTAGAGCAACCCAATCACCTACAGCTGGGAAGTCCTCTCTGTTAAGGGCATTGAAGTTGAACCTGCCCGATACCTCACATAATAATTCACCCTGTTCTGTCCACACCCTATACATTCGTTTGTGCTCGAGTGCCACACGGCCAAGAATCATCTCATCATTTGTATTTAATTTATGAAAATCATTTTTTACAGTTTCAGTTAAACCCATTGCTACTAAATTCATCTTTATTCCCCCAGCGAATCATTATTTTTTCATAATAAAAAACCATAGGCACACACAGCCCATGGTTTTATTCGCATTATGGAATAAAGGGTACAAAGGGTCCCTAACAGGAAAATCTTTGGGCTGTGCAAACAACAATATTCAAATTACGGTTTGGACTCATCGATTCAATTGCCATTGCACTTCACCCACTTTCAAACATATTTGTTATCAGTATATGTGTAATATTCCCATTTGTAAATAAAAAATGAAAAATTTCCAAATTACTGCGATATATGTTAGACACCTACCTATTTAAGCTTGAATAAATTATGGTGTAATCCATTAGATAGGAGTTGATAAAATGTCCGAGAAAAGAACCCATTCCGATTATCTTCAAAAAGCGGCGATGTATGAATTGTTAGCTCAATTTTATAAATACTCATTTCCAAACTTACACATGCAGTATTATTTAAAACACATAAAATACATGAATAAAGCGATGAACTTCATGCGTACCAATTCCCAACCAATACAATTAGAAGCGAAGGTGCGTTTCCTTCACACCTCCCCAGATTCCCCGAACATTGATATTTATATAGACGGGAAACGAGTGATAAGGGACTTACCATTTAAAAAGGTAAGTATGATTCTGTCATTACCTGCTGGAAAACATCATATTGACATTTACCCAACGGGAAACATGGTGGACAGCGTTTTAAATAAAACGATTACTGTTGAACCTGGAAAATCCTATTCACTTGCTGCAATTGACTCTGTTAAGAAATTGCGCCTGCTCGTGTTTCAGAATCAACCATCAGTACCAAGAAATGAATCGAAGGTTCGCTTTATCCACTTATCACCAGATACTTCTCCACTAGATATTGCAGTCAAAGATCGAGATGTGATTTTCCCAAATGTTTCTTATAAGCAGGAAACCCAATATTTAGGGTTAACACCGATGACAGTCGATTTGGAAGCAAGGGCAACTGGCAGTAAGACCATACTTCTACCCCTGCCGAGGGTTCAATTTATGGCAAATGAAAGCTACACAATTGTTTTTATTGGCTTAGCCAATGGTCAACCAGAATTCCAATTCATCACTATCAAGGAATAAAAAACAGGTGCCTCCTAGTAATGAGGCGCCTATTTCACTGGTACTAAAATCGTAAAGGCAATATCATCCTTCTTTAAATCAAATTTATCTGCCTTTATTCTTATATCACTTTTTTGTTTTAACTGTTGCATATTAACATAAATAAGTTTATCTTTAGGTCTTATGTCGACTCCCTTTGGAATCTTATAATTTTTGCTAATAAAATTTAGGACGTACGAAATGGGGAGATGTAAACTGCCGATTGTCATTGATTTCTGACTTAAAACCAAATCACCATTTTCAAGTGCCTTAGGCTCGAAGGTTAACCTCATATTCAATTCCTCACTAAAGAAGGGCAAGGTACCATATAATTCAACCTCATCTCCCAAAATGATTCGATAATCAATCGGTGAATCAGCGGCCTCTTCCTTTAAATAATGATTGATGAGTTTATTTAAATCATTCCTATTTGAATTAACATGGAAGGAAACCTGTTCACCCATTGGCATATTCAATTTGCTCGTTTGCCGGCCATCCGACGGGAACATGACCAGCGACAACATAACAATAGCGAACAAAAGGTTGATTCCTATCAACAACAGGAATCCGATTTTCCATTTGTTTTTCATCTAATTCTCCTCTGTATTGACCATATATGGGGTTTTGTCCAATTCAGGTAATACTTGTTCTTCTAATGTCTTGTTCAACCTTTGCGCAATCAACTCATAACCTTTGTCATTTGGATGAAAATTATCTGTAAATAATAAATTTTCGTTTGAATTTAAAAACATGTCTTCTATCGAGACAAAATAGGCATTGGGGTAATTAGCAACCACCTTTTGACCAGCCTTATTCCAATCAGCAACAATCTCATCCAACTCTTTAATTTCTGAAAACCATTTAGAAAATGGATTATATAACCCCACTAATACAACCTGAGTATGGGGATTTTCCTCAATGATAACCTCGATAATTTGCGTTAAATGAGTTCGATAGGATTCTTTTTCGGTGGTAAACGTGGAAAGTTGAAGGTTTTCAATATTGTCCTTGACGACTTTCATTATGTCGTTTCCACCTATCGTTAGAATAACAAGATTTGCCTTTTGTATCACAGCTTTCATTTCTGGCGTTTTCAATCGTTTTAAAAGTTGAGTTGTCCGATTACCTTTTACGCCAAAATTATAGAAATCAACTTCTTTTATACCTTTTTCTTTTTCAAGCATTGTTTCTAAATATGGCAAGTAACCGCCTTTGTTTGTACTATCACCTACCCCTTGGGTAAGTGAATCGCCTGCTGATAAAACTGTTAATTTGCGGGGGACGAAGTCAGTGGGAACTTGTGCAAATGCCTGTGCTGCTGTTTTCTTTTCAGAATGTAACGCCCATTGGTTAACTTGATTACATGAACATAGGAATAATACCGTGAGAATTAGAAGGGGGAAGAGCTTTTTCATCTTAAATTCACCTGCCTTCTAAATTATAATTATTATAACACGGCTTGAATCATTCAAAACAATATGTACTATATCCTATTCCTGCCAAAAAAAATAGACCTGTCCGAAGGTCTATTGCAATGCTTTCATATCATGAATTATTTCATCAAAGGGAACATCCTTGTAACCATCATAGGATTTTTTAATATGTCCTTCTTGGTCTACTAAATATAGAGAGGTCCCATGAATCACTTGATTACCCTCGACAGGTTTTTTGACAAGTGCTTTATAATTTTTCAGGGCGAAGTTTTCAATAAACTCCTGCGAGTATCCAGTCACAAAGGTCCAATTTTTAAAATCCACTTGGAATTGTTCCCCATAACGGGTTAATACTTCAGGGGTATCGACAACTGGATCGACACTGAAGGAGACCAATTCAACATTCTTCAAGCCTTCATCCCTGACCATTTTTTGTAATTTTGTCAAGTTAGAAGTCATCGGCGGACAAACATCTGCACAGCTTGTAAAAATAAAGTCTGAAATCCATACCTTACCCTTTAAATCCTTTAATCCAAAGGATTTATTGTCTTGATTTGTAGCTGTAAAGTCCTTAATTGGCCAGTCGACGGCATTTTCTATTTCTTTTTGTCCACATGCCGACATAATGAGTGTTGTAAGAACTAAGACCACTACTAAAAACCGATCTTTCATACCATCACCTGCAACCTTTTTTTCTATTCCATTTCGTGAATAGTTTAACAAAGATTTGATGAAGATGAAAGGAAATGGCTTGTTAATCGATCACACCTGTTCGTTCAATCGTATTCTTTACATGGACATCAAAGGTAACATCCTTATACTTGCGGTCCCACTCCTCCTGCGTGATCGGTTTGCCCCTTAAGTGGGCTTCATATTCATTTCCAAGACCGATCGGGTCAATTTCTAATTTCTTAAAACGAAGAAGTAAACTTTCTATTTTTTTTTTCATCGACTCATCTAACTTTTTTTCAAGAAACTTTACCGAAGTCGGTTTACCTAAATCTAAGGCTTCGGTCATTTCTAATACCCTTGAATCTAAGTCTACATCCACTCTAAAACGGAGGTTTTTTTTATCGACTATTTCAATTTTAGTATTACTTCGAATGTTATCAATGCTGACATATATTTTACTGAATATTGGTTTTTTAGTGTAATTTTTGTTTTTTATAATGATTTTTTTTAATTGATCTGTCTTATACCCCATTTCTTTTGTACCAGCTTTATATTTATCAATTAATACTTTCAAATAAAAAAGATCCCCTTGTCTTAATTCATCAACTAAACGGTCACCTTTAAAAAGACCCACCCCAGAAATAATAACATCTTTATCCTTTACTTTAAGGATTGGGAGAACAGGGTCCTTCCCAATATCATAATAATTATGGTTAAACTCATGCAGGGTCGGGGAGATAATTTGTTCACCCTCCACATTTTGTTTAATTAAATTGTACATATATGTCCCAAGATTTAGATTTTCTTTACTATTTTCAATTTGCAATATTTCAGCTGCTGATTTGTCTGCAATGGTCAAATAAACCATATTACCGATTGCAGCATCTCGATTTAATGAATCTACGAGCTGAATAATCCCTTTTTTAGCAAGATCTCTACTGTAGACAACCGAACGAAGCTGACCAGAAACGAGTTTCTGATTGGATTGAAGATTTTGTTGTTGTCTTAATCCTTTGCTTGTTTTTGCCACAGAAGTAATTACTTTTGTAGCAGATTGGGTGGTCATTGGATCAAATTTTTGTACGACTACGGTTCCTCTTATTTGATTTTCCCCTTCCATATCGAATCCCGATGTTGTAATAAGACCTAATTTTTCAAGAGGCTTTTGCTGAACACAACCCGCGCTGATGACCATCGTCATGGAACAAACCAAAAGAAGGATTGTTCTGCTTTTATGATGCTTCCGCACTTGTTTTCTTCCTCCTTAAGAACCATTTTTTCACCAAAACCAACAATGAAAGGAGTATAGGATAGCAGAAGGCAGATAAAAAGCCAAGATGAGCTACAAAATTAGTCAGTTCATTCATTTGATACCTTGCTTTAATAAAAAATGATCCCCCCCAAACAAGGATACCAATAATCCAAATTCCCTTCTTTTGCTTCCAATTTATGATCCGACTAAATCCCTTTGATGCGGCCCATAAATAACTGCACATGTTTGGCAAAATAACTAACATCCAAAATGAAACGGCGATAAATTCAAACCGTTCTAAGTTTGGTAACCGAACGATTTTAAACATCGATAAAACAGGCCAAATGGTTCGAGCCAACCCATTTTCCGCAAAGAATGTAATACACACCATAGTAATTGAAGTAAACAGAATATTCGTGTATAAATTTCCTATTTGTGAATACAGAAAAACCTTTTTTTTATCCTTAACATATGGATATAAAAACATAAGCAATTCAAAGCCCATTAGTGAAAAGGATGTTTTATGTACACCATTTAAAATGTGCTTCAAATCAGTATTTAATAGTGGAAGCAGATTCTTAGGGTCTGCATACTGCATCGGCACGATAAAGATAAAGATCATCCAAACAGTCCCTATTACTGAAATAAAAGCCACTCCGACAATGATACGAATGCCGCCATTCACGGCATAAATTGTTAAAAGGATTAGCGCAAGAGAGAGTTGCCATGTAGGTAAGTCAGGAAAAATCCATACTTGAACAATTTCAATATAATTCATGTGGATGACAAAAAAACTTAAGCTCATGTAGATCATATAAAAAATGTTCATCGCATTCCCAAGCCACTTGCCAAAAATATCTACTTGGATTCCATATAAATCAGCGCTATCATATTTTTTTAGCATTAAAACCATCATTGCTAAGACAACGGCAGATAAGATTCCACCGAGAAATACAGATATCCATGCATCATGTTTGGCCGCTAAGTACACAATCCTCGGTAATCCAACAATTCCTACGCCAGTTTGCGAAGCATGTATAAAAAACATGACAAGGAATGCATTAACTAATAATCCTTCCTTTGGCTGCAAATTCACTTTCATCCTGACCGCTCCTATTCATCTACATCCTTTTTTTCAACACCTTTTTGTTTTGGAAAAAGGTCATTGTCAACGGGACGGTTCGTTACTGGCCTGTGAGATAAGAATTGAGCAGGAAATTTAATAATACTGTATCCTAAGTCCCTCCACCTAAAGGGATAGAGTGGCATGAGATAGGGTCTCCCAATTGTAGTTAATCTTAAAAGGTGAATGAGAACAAAACAAAATGATAGCATAATTCCAATTCCCCCCCATATACCTGCTAAAACGATAATTGGAAAACGAATCATCCGAACGGCGGTACCCATTATATAGCTTGGTGAAGTAAAGGAACCTAGCGCACTAAGTGCGATGATGATTATTAAAATATTACTTGTAAACCCTGCTTGTACCGCTGCCTGACCAATTACAATACCACCAACAATACCCATTGTTTGACCTACTTTGGTTGGCAGCCTTGCCCCGGCTTCTCTTAAAAGTTCGATAACAAATTCTAAAAGAAGGGCTTCTAGTACTGGTGGGAACGGAACATTTGCCCTCGATTGACCAAGAGAAATTAGCAGCGCAGATGGAATGACCTCATAATGATAAGTCAATACAGCGACATAGGCCGGGGTCAATAATATCGATAAAAAAATAGAAATAATTCGAAGCATTCTTAAGAAAAACCCCATATTCCAACGCATGTAAACATCTTCGGTTGATTCAAAGAAACTAAGGAAGGGTGTCGGTCCATAAATAGCAGACGGAGAACGATCCATCATTACGGCAACCCTCCCCCTCATTAAGGAAAGGGTGACTCGATCTGGTAGTTCAGTTGACATGATTTGCGGGAATATCGTCCAACTATTATCCTCTATTAACTGGCCAAGTACCGTTGTATCCGGAATATAGTCGTACTCTAACTCCGATATTCTTTGCCTAAACGTATTTACATTATTTTCATCAGCGATATCTTTAATGTATACAAGCTTTCCAGGTGTTTTTACCCGTTTACCGATGGTGATATCTTCCATGCACAATTGTGGATCTTTCAAATTACTTCTAATAATATTTAAATTACCAATAAGTGATTCAGTAAAAGAAATCTTTGGACCATAAACAAGGGACTCGGTTTCTGCCTTTTCAAGGGATCTTTCAACAGTTGTCCCGACATTTGCAAGGATCCCGTAAGGTTCACCATCCACATAAATGTACGTTTTTCCTTCTATTAAGGATGAAACGATTTCTTTTAATTGATTGGCTGCAGAGATTTCTGCAATCGGCAATATTTGAGCAAGACTCTCGGTGGTCCATTCAACTTGTGTATTTTGTTGAACGGGTAATAATGCAAATTCATCAAAGCTTGTTTTATCAATAAGGCTGCTTAAAAAGCAAAAGATAATCTTTTTACCATTCTTTTTTAAGGTCCGAAAATTCAGATCTGAACAATCGCCTATCTCTGCTTGCAATTCTGATTTTAGATCGTCCACATTTAAACTATGAGGTTTTTTATCTTCAGACTGTTTATTTTCTGATCTTCGCTTAAACATTGGCAACACCTTAACCATTCAATTTTTTTTATCTTTACCAAAAACGCTAATATTAACCAAAAGAAAATAAAGGGTGTCAGGCACCATGTGAAAACTTCACATGGTGCCTGACACCCTTCGTCTGATAATTTTATTCAAAATAATACATGAGGGCAATTGTCCCCGGTCCAGTGTGTGTGCTTATCGTAGGGCCCGTGTAATCAATCGAAATTTCTTTATACCCGGTTAACTCAGTAATTGCCTTTTTTAGTTTAGAGGATAATTCATATGCTTCCGCATGAACAATGCCAGCACCACATATCGTTTTTCCTTGGGCATCCTCTGCAAATTGCTTGGCCATATATTTAACCACCTGTGTATGGCTGCGAACCTTGGCAACGGGATTATATTCCGCGTCTTCAAGCGAGGCAATCGGCTTGATATTTAATAATGAACCTATAAAGGCTTTTCCCTTACCAATCCGTCCACCCTTCACCATGTTCTCAAGGGTATCTATCATAATATACAATTTTGTATGTTCGCGCACCCTTTCAAGCCGGTTAAGGATTTCGTCCATGCTCTTACCCTGCAAGGCCATTTCCGCTGCTTCCTTTACCTGGAACTGGAGGGCTATCGAGATAAACATCGAGTCAATGACTGTAACTTTCGTTTTCGTCATTTGGGCTGCACTCTCAGCAGATCGAACTGTCCCGCTCATTTTGCCTGTCATATGGATTGATAATACCTCATAGCCTTCTTCTCCAAGCCGATCGTAAACTTCAAGAAAAGTACCTACAGAAGGTTGGGAACTTTTCGGTAATTCCTCAGATTTTTTCATTACTGTTATGTATTCAGCTGCATCAATTTCTACTCTGTCTAAGTAAGATTCACCATTTATCGTTACGGACAAGGGCACAACCACAATACCCAGTTTTTCGGCCATTTCTAGCGGCATGTCCATTGTTGAATCGGTTACAATTTTAATTTTGCTCATAACAATCACTTCCCTACCAGTACTGCTTTGTATTATACAGATATCCTCATTTGAAATAAATAATATCGATTACTTTTTAAATTTCTTTACAATAAAAGAGCACCGTGGGGATTACCCCAACGATGCTCGAATGGCATTATGCGTTATTCTTTAATTCTCCAACTTTAAACAATTGTTCATAATCTGGCCACTTCATGACCTTTTTTAAATAATCTTTAAAGGAGTAGCATTTTTTCAAGCTTTTTTCCATGTAGAGCGACGTAACAAACGTCTGTAAACGGACTTGGATCATAAATTTAAAAGTGCTATCTTCCTCCAATACAGGAATGTCCATGACTTTAACCTTCTGTCCAACAACATTTTTGAACTCTAGGCTTTTGAATAACAAAATATCAATCCTCTTTTTCACCCGTTTGAGTATATTATACACTCTTTGGTCCTCGAAATGTGTCTAAATATGCTTGGATTAAAAAAATATTTATGAATTTTAAATGTTGATACTTAAAATACATAAAAAACAGGTCTTTCATCTAGTTAGTTAAAAATATTCGTACAACAACAAAAAAAGACCCTAAGGTGTTTTATCTCTTAAGGTCTTTTTGCATTCCATTTATGCTTCGACTACCTCATCTTCTTTGTCTTCTTCCTGCAGCTTTTTCAAGCGTTTGCGGTAGACAAACTTCGATAAATTAATACTGATTTCATAAAGGAGCAAGAGTGGCAAGGTTACCACAAAATCAGACATAAAGTCTGGTGGTGTAATAACGATTGCAATAATAATCAGAACGAAATACGCATATTTACGAATTTTTGCTAAAACAAACGGATTAATGATGCCAAGTGAAGTCAAAAACATAACGACGACTGGAAGCTCAAACAGTACCCCGAATGGCAAGGTCATATTCATGATAAAGCTAAAATATCTTTCGGCAGTGAAGTTTGTGACAAACATATCTTTTCCCATATTCACCAAAAAGTCTAGAACCATCGGAAAGATAATAAAATAACCGAAGGCAAGACCAATGATAAACAAGAAAAATAAAGCCGGAACATAAGAAATCGTTATTCTTCTTTCTATCGGTCTTAAGGCTGGTCTAACAAATAGCCAAATTTGCAAAGCGAGAACTGGAATAGTACCCGCCACAGCTACAACAGTTGCCAGCATGAAATAAATCCACATTATATCACTTGGTCCGAGAACCATCAGTTTTGTATTTCCAACAAACCATTTATAGATATCGTCTACATAAATAAAACCGGCGATAAAAAAGACTACAAATGCAAGTGCAGATACAATAATTCTTTTGCGTAGTTCTTCTAAATGATCAACTAAATTTAATTCTTTATCATCCATGTACTTCCCCTGCCAATTTCAAAAGGTTAAAGATGTGCACGTATCTATCGCTCATAGAGTTGAATCTAAACGAAATAGTGCCATTGTTTTAATAAGATGAACAAGTTTTCATGCGTTTTTATAGGTTAAACCTAGAGAAGAAAAAGGTGTAAGACTTAAAATCTCACACCTTATTTAATCAAATTTTTCTTTTCTTCATCAATATCTTTCATAACATCGTCTGTTAGTTCACGGGTTGATTTTTTAAATTCTTTTAATGTTTGTCCGAAGGCGCGGCCAATTTCCGGAAGTTTCTTAGGTCCAAAAATAATCAATGCAAGTGTTAAAATCAAAATCAATCCTGGTATACCGATATTAGAAAACATGGATTTACATCCCCTTTAATTGTTGTATTATATCTACTATGATTATAGTACCGAAAATTCATTTTGAGTTAGTTATATGCAATAATTCATAGTAAATTCACAATATCTAGAAAAAGTAAAACAATAGTGATATATAGCATTTTCGTATCACATTATTAATTACTAATGACAATTTAACAATTACAACTAACGAAGTCAATGATTAAATGCGTTTAAGGAATTATTAAAATATTTTGATAATTTTCTTTTATTTGAATATAATTGGATCATTTGTAATATATATTTTTCAAAATGATAAATAATAAGGATAGGATGTGATGAGGATGGAATTTTCACTTTGCAGTTATGATGGGGCTCTTCCTGTTGAGATAACACTTGATGATGATAATGGAAGATACACCATTCGTAAAAGCGACCGTAGTGGGGAATATTTTAATAGCCCACTGGAATTAATAAGCTGGGTTAAAACACATTTCAATGAAAGAGAATTTTGCCATCCACATGAATTTAGGGGTATGCTTGCTAAATTAGCAGATTACGAATTAAATGGATCCTATTTCTAATATCAAACAAAAGAAAGCACCAGCGATGCGCTGATGCTTGTTTTTATGAGTCCAAACCTGATTAATCCGCGCTACGATTTTCTTTCATATATTTTGAATTCATAATCGTACGGATTCTTCTCATCCATTAAGCCCTTTTCACTAGACACTAGGTCCCATTTGTTACGATCAAATTCAGGAAAAAACGTATCCCCTGCAAATTTTTCATGAATAAGCGTGATGTATAGACGATCCGCAAACTCAAATGTCTCATTAAATATTTCTGCTCCACCAATAACGAAAATTTCTTCGCTTTGCTTTTTGCTGTTCTTTACAAAATCCTCAATGGAATAAAAAACCGTACAATCTTCACTCTGATAATTAAGCTGGCGGGTGATCACAATATTTTCTCTTCCAGGAAGGACACGACCAATGGATTCATGCGTTTTTCTTCCCATCGCAATTGGGTGGCCCATCGTCACCCTCTTAAAGAATTTTAAATCCTCCGGCAAATGCCATGGTAGTTGATTATCTTTCCCTATTACTCGATTTTCGTCCATCGCGACAATAAAAGAAATCATACACTCACTACTCCTTTAATGTGAGGGTGTGGATCATATCCCTCTAGTGTAAAGTCTTCATACTCAAAAGAGTAGATATCCTTGACTTGTGGATTAATTTTAAGAGTCGGCAATGCTCTCAGCTCTCTCGCCATTTGCAACTTTACTTGTTCGAGATGGTTTTGATAGATATGAACATCACCAAAGGTATGGATAAATTCACCTGGCTCCAAGTCGCACACTTGGGCAATCATCATTGTTAGCAGTGCATAGGATGCGATATTAAATGGGACGCCAAGAAATACATCCGCTGAGCGTTGGTAAAGCTGGCAGGACAGCTTCCCATCTGCCACATAAAATTGGAACATACAGTGACACGGCGGTAACGCCATATTATCTACTTCAGCAACATTCCAGGCATTGACAAGTAGTCTTCTTGAGTTGGGATTCGTTTTAATCTGGTTGATAAGCTCCGTAATTTGGTCAACGGTTTTTCCATCCGCACCTGTCCAAGAACGCCATTGGTGACCATATACAGGACCTAATTCCCCATTTTCGTCTGCCCATTCATTCCAAATGCGGACCCCGTTTTCCTGTAGATACCGAACATTCGTATCCCCATTTAAAAACCAAAGCAGTTCATAGATAATCGATTTTAAATGTAATTTTTTGGTCGTCACGAGTGGAAATCCTTCTGCCAAATTAAATCTCATTTGATAACCGAAGGTGCTAATTGTACCCGTACCAGTTCGGTCGCCCTTTATGTTTCCATTTTCAAGTACATGCTTACATAATTCTAAATATTGCTTCACCGTGGACACTCCCTTATCTGCACATATTTATCTATTTTAACAATCAAGGGCAAATTAGTGAAGCGATAGCTGTTTCAAAAATTCAAATGTTTTTGGTGCTTTCTTCCGTAATAGTTCTTTTGTATCATCATTTAAATAGTACATTGCGAAGGTCTCTGCAAAATATTCTTCCGGATATAAAAAATAGCTGTTTCCCGGAAATAATTGTTCATGTTCCTTTTCCCATACGCTCATAAAGTCCTTGGAACCACTAATCTCCCCATACACATAGCGATCGATCGAATGGGCCAACTCATGTAATTCTAGATTTACAGAACTATGACCCTTTCCTGATTCACTGGAACCAATCTTAACAAGGACCACCTTCGATCCTCCAATCCCTGGGACATCATCCCAGGTTACGTTAGATGTATAACCCCGCGGAACCTGCCCAGCTAATTGCCTTGCAGTGGGATTATCCGTCAGCTTTCCATTAAAAAGTTTCAGGTTAATTCCCTGATTGTTTATTTTTTTCAAAAGGGAAAAAGGTAAAGAATTGATTCTGGAAATCATAGCAGCCGCTTCTTGTTGATCAAAGTGCTCCTTTGGTAATACAATTATTTGATCTAAAAGTGCTACTGACCGATCATCTTTAAGAGATTGGTAGATTAGCGAATTTCTAGGATTATCTCCAAGCAAAATACCATCATAAGAAGCTTGTGATGTAGTTATGGATGATAGAAACAAACCAGCGATTAGTAGAGTAATTACCGATTTACGCAAATTATCATCCCCTAATAATTCAATATATTAATTGAATTATAACATAGGACTTAGTTAGTTAATTTGAATTTACAAGCCAAAAGTGGGGAATAAAGGCAAAAAGCTGCCGAATACGGCAGCTTCACAATTTTAATAAATTTAAACTTCTAATCCATAATTTCGGCAAAGGGAGGCTAATCCACCTGCAAAACCACTGCCGATCGCGTTAAATTTCCAATCACCGTTATGGCGGTAAAGTTCACAAATAACAACCGCTGTTTCGACCGAAAAATCCTCGCCAAGGTCAAATCTTAAGACCTCATTATTAGTATCTTCGTCAACCAAGCGAACAAAGGCATTAGAAACTTGGCCGAAATTCTGGAATCTTGCGTCCGCATCATGAATGGTCACAGTAATCGCAATTCGATGCACATGCTTGGGAACTTTACTAAAGTCAATCTTGATTTGCTCGTCGTCGCCGTCGCCTTCTCCGGTTCGATTATCACCCGTATGTTCAACAGAGCCTGAAGAGTGAATCAAATTATTGTAAAAAATAAAGTCGGAATCCTGGATTACTCTGCCATTCGCATCTGTTAGAAAGGCAGATGCATCTAAGTCAAAGTCATTTCCGCCATGATAACGATTCGTATCCCAGCCGAGGCCAACAATTACCTTGGTTAGCCCAGGGTTCGTTTTTGTTAAATCAATTCTTTGTCCCTTTGCTAAGTTAATACCCAAACGTATCACCTCTATTTGAACTTTATTATTTTACCTAACTAAAGGAACGAACAACTTCACTAAGGCTAGCTGCATTTGTACCGCTGCCGATTGCCGCAAACTTCCAGTCATTGCCGTGACGGTAAATTTCTCCTGTCACTAGGCATGTTAGCCCGCTGTAATTGTCTGATAAATTATAATGGATGAGCTCTTGATTGTTTCCAGGATTCACAACTCGGATAAAAGCATTTTTCATCATCCCAAAGTGCTGCTTTCTCTTCACACAGTCATAGATATTAACAACGAAAACAAGTTTCTGAATATTGGACGGTACTCTGCTTAAATCGATCATTACCTGCTCGTCATCACCGTCTCCGTCGCCTGTTAAATTATCTCCTGAGTGTTGTACACTGCCGTCATTACTCTTTAAGTTTCCAAAATAAACAACGTCCTTATTGTTTTGCAGCTTGTCGTTTGCACCTAGCATAATAACGGAAGCATCACAGTCAATATTAGCAGAACCACCGCCACTGAATAAACCGCCGAATAAGCCGCCGCCACCGCTGCTTTGTACTGGATCCCAGCCCAAACCTACCATGATTTTAGATAATCCTGGATTACTCTTCGTTAAATCAACTCGTTGCCCTTTTTGTAAATTAATAGCCAATTCAATCACCCCAATATGAAATTTAGTAAATCAAAATCTATTTATTAACTAAGATTGTTTCAACTGTTTAAAGTTATTTTGCAGTTGTTCTAAACGTTTGGTGCCTTCAATCCGCATCCGTTTATTTTCATCTTCAATAGCCCTTGTTTCCTGCATGCCTTTGATGATAATATTCCAAGATTCTTCAATCGTCTCGATTTTTATACTTGGACCTCCGGCAAGCCTAGCAATATCTGTGCTTTGCTGGGAAATGTTTTGCGCATTTTTCAGAAGCATTTCATTTGTCCTGCGGTCAAGTTCACTCATTGAATCAGCAACCAGCTTTTGTCTTTTCGCCGCCATCGCTTGAATCAGACCATTTTTAAAAATCGGGATGGTCGTCACAAATGCCGAATTGATTTTTCCAATCAGTTTCGTATTTCCTCTTTGCAAAAGACGAATTTGCGGAGCAGTCTGCAGTGAGACCATTTTGGCCATTTCTAGATCATAGATGCGTTGTTCTAATAACTCAATGACATTTTTCAGCGAGTCCAATTGCATGGAGGCAAGTTGATCACCTGCTCCAGCTCGGGATTCAAGCTGGGGAAGTTGATTATTTTTTAGTTCCTCAACTTTTATCTCACCCGCAACAATATACTTTTCAAGCGTTAAATAGTATTGATAGTTTTGCTCATACATTTGCTCGAGCATATTTGTTGCATCAACCATTTCATGCTGATATTTCGATATTTCTATGTATACCTTGTCAATCTCGGAGCCCATGGTTTGGTATTTGCCGAACAGCTTTTCGACCACCTTTTCACCCTTTTTAAAGAGCTTACCAAAAAATCCACCTGAAGTTTTTTGAAAGTCCTTAGCATCAAACTTATCCATAATCCGGCCCAGTTGTTTAAGCAGTTCACCAGAATCCTCCACTTTTGAAGTCTTCATATTGTTTAATATCTGATCCGAAAAACGGGAAATTTGGACGGCTGGTTCCTTCCCAAACTCTAAAACTTGGATTTGGTCACGCTCATCAATCGTGCGGGCTAAATTTTGAATTTCTGGTTCTTTCCGAAGTGCAAGTTTAATGTCAGAGACTTTTGTTTCTGTTAGGATGTCATCCGTACCTGCTGGCGTTAAACCGCTTGATGGATTCGGCGTAAGAGTCACTTATTAATCTCCCCTTAAATTTTTTAAGATTCCTTGAAAAAGCCCTTTTTTAAAAATAGACGGTTCTTTAAATTCTAAATCAAAAACAACGTCTTCAAGCCAATGCTTATCAAATAAACGTTCGTCCAAGAAATTTTCAATATCATTATGACCAGGAGGATTATATAGGATGATATCAATACCAAATTGATTTAATAGCAAGATAAGTGCTGCATCTGACCTTGAGAGTATACCTGCTAATTCATTATTGTAAATGATTAATTTAGGTATATGTTGCGAGTAGTCAAATCTTTCGATTAACTGAATGATGGGTTTTGGCATAAACAAGGCCTGTGTAAATAAATACATCTTTACGTCTTCTATACTTTCCTTAGGGAAGGGCTTTAAACCTGGTTTTTCACAGATTCTCCTAACGGCATTAGCGATTCCTTTTTGTAATCCTGAAGATAAAAAGGAATATGGCCAGTAATGTGCTTGCATCATAGTAGCCGGATTAATTAAGCCATCCTTATCAAGGGCATTTCGATAATGAAAGCGAAAATCACTTGTGCTTGTCATCGTGATTGGCAAACGGCGAATCAGTAAACTATGCTCTAATTCACTGAGTGATTGCAGACGGTCCCAGTACTCTTTGCGATTTTTACTAACACCCTGTACTTTAGCAAAGATAGAAGGTATTTTGACTTGTCCGTTCCCCACCTCAAAATCTGGTCTGACCATCGCCATTTCTTTCCCAAGAATAAATAGTTCATCATAGGTCGTTTTTAATGTAATCGAGGACGGAGTATAATCTCTTAATTGCCATGGTTTATAAAGACCTGAACCCTCTTGGTTTAAAATCGTTTCAATTTCTTTTGAAGCTCTATATGCAACCGTTGCCTTACGACTGCGCTCTTCCTTCGGGAACGGTTCCGCAGGCAGCTTATTTTGAAATTGATGCGAGAAGATTGGGTCCTCCATCATACCTTCTAAAATATCCTTACCTTCTGGATGGAAAATAACAATATCACAGGCAAGCCTGCTTAAATAATATAAAAAATATTGGTGGCTTTTCTTAAAATCACCGTACCACAAAAATCTAGGCATTTCGATTTGTGGATCAGCCATCTCCAAAACGGGCTGTAAATGATTGATGGACCATTTAACAATGTCAACAAGCACCCGCCTAAGCTCGTGGTTCTTTAGCCCGTCCCCTTCAAGTTTTGCGTACAACTCCAGTGTTGCGATCATCGCTTCTCTTATCTTCCTATGGATTACAGGTACCTTTGATTTCAACAATAACTGTTCCCCATCTAGAAAAGCCGTAAATCGGTTGATGGACAGCTTTTGTTCACGATTAATATTTATGACTTTTTGAATGGATTGAAAGTGAGTGTTGTTAATTGTTTTATCTAGTGATTCCTCACTTAGCAAATGAAGTCTCCATTCCTCATTATTAACATAATCAAAAAGCTGGTTATAATAGGTATCCGTATCGATTGGTATCCCAAGGAACTTTCCAAGTACTTGCCCAATGTGAATTTTTCCATTTTCTAATGAATAATTTGGCCGTTCAGGTAGCGGTTTTTTCAGCAAGGCGTGCCAATTTTCATATGAAAGGGATACTGGATGGGCGATTAGCTGATTTAATGATGGATGCATTCATAATCCCTTCCTCAAAAAAGAAAGCTATTTTTCTAGCGCTAGAAAATTATGTAAGGTTTCCATAACATCATATCATAGTTATTTAATTGGTTCATTTGTTTATACGAATGTCATAAAAAAATGTTTCGTCTTTTTCACCATTTCCTCATTTTTCACCTTTTTCCTTGTCCTTACATACTATTTGAGTACTGACGTTAAAGTAGGTGACTCGAATGAGATTTTTATATAAGCGGCCTAGGATAGAACACATTCAGGAAGAATTAAATACCGTGATGGAAGTGATGGTTTCCGATGTTTTTATTTACCTAGATTTATTTGTGTTTAGCTTAATCTTTACGATGCTGCTTTCTTCAACATTGCATTCACTAGCCATGTCCATTTTATTCTTTTTTGGATGCTATAGTTTATTTTCTTGCGTATACTTATTTGTTTTTAACCGAAAAGTGAAATAGATTAAACTATAAGTTGTTGCAGCTGTAAAAATTGTTGGGTAATCTCCTCCCCTGCACTAATACCATAATTTTTTGTAAGTGTAAAATTACTAGTGCCTGACACCCTTGCAAGCTCACCGTGGGCTGGGACAAATCGATATTGGCAGTTTTTCAGAAAGTCCCAATCTAGTACGGAGTCCCCCGCACCCGCAATGACTTCCATACCTTCTCGCATAGAGATAAATTCAAGTGCATCCCCTTTACTGATCGCAAGAGGGATAAAGTAGAGCTTTCTCCCCTGAATGGAGATCCTCCAACCATAGGATACAGCCAAGTCATTAATCGCTTTTCGATCTGAAGCAGGTGGAAGACTATTTAAGATGAAATAGAAAAATAAATTCTCCGCCTGCTTTATTTGCCCATCAAATTGAAAGCCATCTCTCTTTAAAAACGCAAGCAACTCGTCTTGGGGAACCGATTCCGCGTTCATACGCTGAAAAATATGCGCTGACCAATCTTTCATTATTTCACCTTTATTAATAATATTGGCCCCATTTGAAGTAATGGCATATTTTAGTGGAATGTCCTCCTTAAAAATGTAGAAACGGTTAAATTGCTCTGTTGTCCTCGTTGTAACCGGAATAAAAAGACTAGTTAGAGAGAGCTCTTTTAAAGCAAAAAAGGATCGTTCTGTCATATAGGCAACCCAATTATTATCTTTTTTTTCAACGGGTTTTATGACTGTTTTATCTATTTCTCCAAGTTCTTCGATGGCCCGTTTCGAATAAACCAATGTACGATCAAGGTCAGATGCAAAGATCATTTTTTAATCCCCTTAACCGACTTGATTAAGCCGCAGCATAAATACTTTAAATTTGGATAAGGTACGACCTCTACACCCTTTTCTTCTGCAAGCATGAGAATATGTTTGACAAAGGGACTTGACGGATCGCGCATTAGTATCTTCCAAGGAACCCTGCGAAGCAGAACTCTCGTTGTTTCTCCAACTCCTGGTTTAATATAATGGGTACTTTCAATTTCAAACTCAGATTGAATTCGCTTGACGTCCTCCATCCCTAAGAATCCAGTTTCTATTTTCTCATTTTCCTTATGTGTAGCCATCTCAGCCGCTTCGCTTGCAATGTTTAAAAATTCATTGCTAATCAAATCAATATATTCATTGGAAACATCAGCAGGAATCAATTCCTGATAATACTTAGCTCCATGGAATTCATCCTTCCCGATATATTGATCATTTAAAACTGTCCTGCTCACCAACCCAGATACAGTTGAGTTTAGACATGCACTAGGAATTAAAAAATCCTCGCGAGTTCCGAACAAAGTGGTACAATAACCTGGATCTGCGATGACTGCTAATGTGTCGTCGAGGTTTATCCCATATTTTTGTTGATAATCATGACAGGCTTTGGTCAATTCAAGCGAAATTGCCCCTTTACCTGTCCACCCATCAACAAATTGAATATCAGCCTCTGGATGTTGGCCAAGTATATATTGAAGTGCATTTTCGTCAATCCCTCTGTCGCGGATAATTGAAACACTGTAATGCGGCAATAATACATGGTAATGCATGTGAATATACCTTTTTATTAATATCCCCACAGGCGTTCCTGCTCGAGCCAGAGAAACAAGTACGGCCCTATCACCCTTAGATTGATAGATTTGTTCAGCCACAACACCAATACATAGGGCAACTTTTTGTTTGTATTCGTGTAAGGTTTCCCAAAATAAATTCACATACGCCTTTGGCGGCTGGTACTCAATTGGCAGTGATTCGCTGTAGTGAACACCTGACTGAACCATCAATTCCCGATTTTCAGTCGAATCCTCTAGCTTTATATCACTTAAATCCTTTAATAGAAATTGAACATCCTCCGCATTATAGCTTCCTATCTTTGCCGGTTTATTGATTGTGGTTTTCAACTTGTTCACCTCGATATTCAGAAAAAAAGACAAGTCTTATCATCTTTATTTGTAATTTATTTAGTTCTTTCAGTAATGGTTGAAGATTCTCTAACTTTACTGTTCTTTCAAAAAAGATAAATATTTCATCGTAGAATCCTGGTGGAATATTGTAAAAAAAGTGAGTAATATCTTGGTCTTCAGGATTAGGAAAAGACGCACCATACCTCGCTCCGTATCCTACTTTGTCTTCGATAAAAATCGGGCTTCGGGTTGTTGATTGATAATAAACACCTTTACCCATTTCGGCAGCTAATTTCATCGGAAGATACATAAACTCTCCAGTGCCTAGGCAAAGCGTCCTTTTTCCAATCCTTTTTTTGTTTAAAACGGCCGCAGCTGCAGAGGTTTTCTGTTGTAGACTCCTATTTTCCGTACTGCTTAGGCCGAATCGACCTGTCTCTTTAATAAATGCTGCCTTATTCATCGGGTTATTGGCTGAATAGAGGGTCATGGTAAAAAAAGGGGATAGGTCTATTTGTTCGACAGAGGACTCCAAGCGCTTGTTCGATTCCTCTTTTATTGACCAATTATTCATTTCATTATGCTGTTTAACCTGTACTGTACCAGCCAAAAGGCTTACCACATTGATTTTTATCCCCAGGTCCTGTTCAAGACGGATAAAACCATATCGATTTTCTTCTGAACGCCAATCCAAAATGGAAACAACGGTATAAACATGTCTTGGGAATTTAGCATGGATCGATTGGATAATATTTAAAGCGGTTTTACCCGTTGTCAGTTCATCATCAACGAGGATGATTTCTCGTTCATTTTGTATCATTTCTAACGGAATAAAACAACGATGTGATGTCGCATGGGAATGCTCTTCTTCAAAGGTAATTTTTGGTTTTTCCTGTTCGAGTTCTTCTCTAGTGGTATGAAAGTATTCAGCCGATTTAAAGCAATCAAAGAAAGCATGCCCAAGTGAGGTGGCGGTTTCAGCAAATCCTATCACTACAGGACGGATATTGTCAGGGATAAAGGCCTTACTCTGATATGATTCTCCATTTTTAAATGAGATTAATAGACTCTCAGTTTCTAAACATTTTATCTCCTTTACCGTTTCAAGGAATCTCGCACCAAGAAGTGCTCCAGTTTGCAATCCCTTATTGGGATCAATTGGTAAGTGTTTACCGAGCACTTTACTTACAAACAAAAACGACCGTTTCTTATTTATTCTGGCTGCCATTGTAAATAATTCTTCTAGTGGTAAATCATACGGATTTTCAGAAACTTCTATCTCTGTTTCAATGGAGTCTAGGATATTATACATATACTTCTTTTTTGATAAGGTCAATGGTTGTGAATTCTTCATGTAACACCCCGTACAGCTGTGATTTTAAGATGGTTTTCTTTGCCCAATAATAATGAGGTTTTATCTCATTCATTTTATTAGCAAAATTACTTTTCAAAACGCCAATATCCCCATTTGCCGAATTTATGATATTGCTAGCATCAATGAATTCCTCGTAGGAAACGACATTTAGGGCTTGCACTACTTTGATATGTGAAGGATGAATAATCGTTTTTCCTGTTATTCCGTTTGCAATATCCATTAAGATTTCCTGGATTAAACCATCCATATGTTCATTGATTAATTTTGCTCTCCATTTCAACCCTTCATCCCCGTACCGTTCGCGGAACGGTGTTTGCCTAAGCTGCGGCTTTAACATTCTCTTTTTCGCAGAAAAATACTCCCAAACTGGACCAGATACAACGTAGGAACTATCAAAGCGTTGAAAGACATTGATAATATCTGAAATGCAATCTCTTAAGACAGCGATATCATAAACGGTAGTATCCGCACTACGGCGAATTCCATATAATCCACAAAAATCAGTAGCCCCAATCCGAACATTAAGAATAATGTCCTTGTAGCGATCAAGAAGATTCTTTATACTCATTAATTCTTCCATTCTCGTTTCTTTTTGAATGACCTTTGCTGTCTCCAAGATCGGCATAGCATAAAATGGGTGCTCCTTTGTATGTAATCGGTGTACTTCCATTAATAATTCTTCTCCAATTTCAGCGCTGAATTTTGGAAGCACGACCCCAGTAAGCAGACTTATTGCATCCCCTAATTGTTCGGTAATCCGTTTTAACTGCTCTAGGTTTCGGATTCGGATAAACATAAGCGGTAGATCTGTATAGCTCAAAAAGCCTTTATTTAATTCAAAAAATAACTTTAATAATTCACTGATAAGCATTGCCTCAGCATCAGTTACCTCGTTATCACCAACAGCATCTTCTAAGTCGATGACAAGGGAGGTTAATCCTTCATGCTTCTTAGAGAGGATTTCTTGATGAATATTAGGGCGTGTGGCAGGCATATAAAGCGTGGCGCCTAAACCATAGGACAGTAGTTCACGGTGAGAATATTTAGTATAAGCCTGCGGTTTTTGAAAGAAGAATCGTTTAATTTCATTTTCGTAAAAGTATGTAAAAAATTCCATAACACTTTCTCCTCTTTAAAGGTAAAAAATAGAGGAGACGGACTCTCGTCAGCTCCCCTTTTTAGTCAACAATTTTTAGTTTTCTTTGCTAGTTTCCTTTTTCTTATTCATAAAGTGAACAATAAAGGTAGCTCCAAATGTTACGGCTAGAATAATAAAGAAATGTAATGATTCAATATGGATGTTGAATAACGGTAAGGTTAGTGCCATCTTAATAGAAATGATTAGGATTAAGATATAAGCGGTGGTTTCTAGTTCAGGAATCCTGTCAATTAGTGTAAGAAAAACTCCAGCAACGCCACGCATCATTAACACGCCAAGGATCCCGCCTACAAATAAAATCCATACCTGATTGCTGACCCCAAATGCAGCAAGAACGCTGTCAACTGAGAATGCAATATCCATTAATTCAACGGCAGCTACCGTTCCCCAAAAGGTACCAAATAAGCGTATTAGCAAGCCTCCTTGGTTAATTCCTTCTGCTTCCTCTTCATCGTGACCAGCATCACCTTTACGTTTATCGATGAAATACTTAATCGCTAACCAAGCAAGATACGCGGCACCAAGGGCTTTAATGACCCAAAACTTGATTAAGTATACTCCGATTCCAATCGCAATAAATCGGAATATATATGCTCCTAATAAACCATAGAACAAGGCTCTCTTACGCTTTTTAGGTTCCAAATGTTTAACCATAACGGCTAAAACAAGCGCATTATCAGCAGATAGTAATCCTTCTAAAATAATAAGTGTCCCAATAAGTCCCCAGCTGACTGGATCGGCTAATATTTTACCCCACATATTCAAATCAAAAAATTGCGCATAGGTGTCCAAGATATGATTCAAAACTGACATTAAAGTAATTCCTCCTAGAATAGAAAAGCGGATGCGCCTTTTTCAGGGAAAAAAGTAGTTCATTTTTTCCAAGGGGCGACAAGCATAAGTCGAGCCGACGTGAAGGTTGTTCTTTAACCTTCATGACGGATTGGCTGTAGAGCATAGAGCCACTAGGCGCAGCAGCTAGACATATTGTTAACAAAGCTTTTGTAAAAAGACCCATTATTGATTGGGTCTCTTCATTTTGAAATATTAACCTATAGATAGTCCAAAGTCAGTTGCAAGTGCAGCTAATCCGCCTTGATAACCACTGCCGATGGCACTAAATTTCCATTCACCATTGTGGCGATACAATTCACCAACAACAATTGCTGTTTCAATCGAGAAGTCCTCACCTAAATCATAGCGAATCAATTCTTCACCGTTTGCCTCATTGTAAATGCGGGCATAGGCATTTGAAACCTGTCCAAAGTTTTGATTTCTGCTTTCTGCATCATGAATTGTAATTGTAAACGCAATCCGCTGAATATTGGCTGGAATAGTTGTAAGGCTTACTTTAATGCCTTCATCATCACCATCACCAGCACCTGTGCGATTATCTCCAGTATGTACCACAGCTCCATTTGCTCCTTGTGGATTATTATAGAAAATAAAGTCACTTTCATTCGTAACTTTTCCATTTTCTCCTAATAGGAAAACTGATGAATCTAAATCAAAGTCATTTCCACCATCATATTTGTTTGTGTCCCATCCTAATCCAACCACAACGTTTGTTAAACCAGGATTGGTTTTTGTTAAATCAACTTTTTGACCTTTTGATAAACTTACTGCCATTTTTCATTCCTCCAATTTAGGTAATAGTCTATTTACGAGTTTGTCATAAAAAGGTTTCATTTATTATAATAAAATTTTTTCCTGCCAATAAGCAAATTCACATTAACTCATCCATTTAGGTGGTGTATTTTTAGCCCAAAAAATAGACCCTAACTCATGATGGCTCTGGAAATTATCATGGTAGGTGTGGTAATGAAAATTGAACCAGTAGCCTGCTTGCGGTGGATTATCTCGTCTTACATGAAAACGAAGTATATCTTTACCGATAGCGCTATTGTTAATATTAAAGATTTTTTCAGAAAGGCCGGCACCAGGTTGTTCGGTTATGGTGAGATTTTTCAAATCTTCTTCAGGAAATTGGACAGCAATTTCTTCAAGTGCTGTTTCGATATTTGGTAAAATAATTTCCCGAAATTCATTTTCGATGACTGGTTTAATCCTTGGACCAAATTTTTGATATGACTGGAATTCTGCTTGTTTTATTAATTCTTCAATAAACTTTTCTTTATCAAAATCTGATTCTTCAATAAACGTGTTTGTTTGTCCAAAGTGACTTTCGGTCGATGGCGCTTCGAAGGCATCACGATCGGCTAGATTCTCTGCATTTACCGTATTGATTAATTGTGTGGGGGTAACAAGTCCAAAAGTTAAAACAGATACTAATACAAATAACGTTTTACGAAGCCAATTGTTCATTTTTCATTTCACCTTATTCTTAGCAAGATTATGTATAATCTATTTTTTTAAAAAATTAGTTATTATACAAAATATTATACTTCTTTTTTCTTGTAAATGGAAAAAAACAGTTTAAATATCACAATTTAATCATAGAAAAAGGATGTCGGCTGACATCCTAATTAGCAGTGGGCTTCAAATGCCCCAAGTAAATTATGCATAACTGTTTCCATCGGCATTCCTTCAATATCATGTCTAGGAATGAAATGAACGACTTTTTTATCTTTTAATAATGCCATTGATGGTGATGATGGTTCAATTCCTTCGAAATACTCACGCATTTTCGCTGTGGCTTCTTTATCCTGTCCAGCAAAAACTGTTACTAGGTGGTTTGGCTTTTTCTCGCTATTTAGCACCGCTTGCGTTGCAGCAGGACGAGCCAATCCAGCAGCACATCCGCAAACAGAATTTACGACAACCAGCGTGGTTCCGCTGACATTTTCCAAAAATTGTTCTACATCTTGTGGAGTAGGTAGCTCTTCGAAGCCAGCTCTAGTTAATTCTTCGCGCATCGGTAAAACCATTTGTTTCATATATTCATCATAAGCATTTGACATTTTATATCACTCCGTTTCGATTCATCCACTTTAGAATACCTAATCTATTAGCTCTTTGCAATTTTATTCGGTCGCTTTCCTTGCTTCGGTCATTTGCTTCCAAACAGAACCTTTAGCTGCTTCACCGCCTTCAATTCTTTCAATTGCCATTTTTATTTGCAAACTGACTTCAAATTCTGAATCATTTTCGGCAGCTTTTAACGCTGGAAGGGCCTTTTCATCGCCTGCTTCATATAAAAACATTGCTGCCCGCCAGCGAACTAACTTGCTCTTATCCTGCAATGCTTCCATCATCTCGTCGGCTGCTTCTGGAAACCCTAAATCTGATAGACAATCTCCCGCGGTTCTTCGAACGGTCACAGTTTTATCTTTCAGTGCCTGGTATAAAAGCGGAAGTACCTCTTTCTCTTTGATCATGCCTAGGTACACTGTTGCAAGCCTTCGAATCGAAGCCTTTTCATCAGATAATGCTTTTTCAAGCACGGGTAAATCCTCTAGTTCCGGATCATCCATTTGCTCGAGGAGTTGATAGCGAATCTGCCAATCGGGATTCTGTAAATCCTCCAATGTTACCTTTTTGCGAGACAGATTAATTTTTGGTTCTGAAGTAGATTCTGCTGATTGAGCATTTGTAACTAATTCTTCTAATCGTTCCAGTGGATACGCGGCAATGAGTTCATCGACTACCTCCTTGCCAATTTGGTCAAAATCTCCATAACGGACGCCCTGATTTTGCCACTTTCGCAAGAAGATATAGTTATCTTCAGGAAGCTGTGCCCTTTCTCTTGCTTTTAAAAAGTGTTCCGCCAATCCAAACCGTCTTTCAGTAGCGCCATCGGTAAGCTTTACTTGGAGTGGAATATCCTTAAACATTTGGATTTCAACCTTAATTTCCCCAAAATGTTCATCTATTTTTGCGGTGTTTGCAGTTTCATTCGCTTTTTCTCCAAATGCCTGGCGAACTTGAGGTAATAATTCCTTCCAATCATATCTTGCATTGCGCTCGACAGCAAGAAAGTCTGCGACATGGTACACGCCTTTGATGCCTTCGATTTGAAGAATGGATTGAATAACGGCTGGCGCATCTGTTGCTGTTTCTTTTTTATAATTATGGCTTTTCCCCATAGGAAGTTCTTCATCTAAATTAATTTTCATTGTATTCGGACTTGGCGTTGGTTCAATCGCCTTAATTTTCAACAAGATCACCTAATTCTTATGATTTCATTTTCTAGTTTATCATATTGGATAAGTTTCAATCACTGGATATGCTTGAAGAAAAATAGAGTACGTCCATGGACGCACTCTTATTCCTTTTCAGCCAGCTCTGCCAGATATGACCAGCGTTCGATTAAGTACTCAAGCTTTTCGTTTAATTCGGTTTCCTGCTTCATCAAATCCTGTGCTTTCGTAAAATCACTGCCTGTTTTCGCCATTTCAACACCTATTTCTTCAATGCGGGTCTCTGTTTTCGCAATGTCCTCATCAATTGATTCCCATTCTTTTTTCTCTAAATAGGTCATTTTTTTCTTTTTTTCTTTCTCAACCGGTTTAGATGGCTTGGCCGAAACCGCAACTGTTTTTTGTGCTTCAAGCGCTGATTCCTTCTCAAGATACTCTGTATAATTCCCAAAGAATGAATCTATTGTACCTTCCCCTTGCAGGACGAGAAGCTGTTCAGCCACCTTATCTAAGAAATAGCGGTCATGAGAAACAGTGATAACCACTCCCGGGAAATCTTCCAAATAATCTTCAAGAACCGTCAGTGTCTGGGTATCGAGGTCATTGGTTGGTTCGTCCAACAATAACACATTTGGTGCAGTCATCAATATTTTCAACAAATATAAACGTCGCTTTTCTCCGCCCGATAGCTTTCGAATCGGGGTACCGTGCGAAAATGGAGGAAATAGAAAGCGTTCAAGCATTTGAGCAGCAGAGATCGTTTTCCCGTCCGATGTTTCGACAATCTCGGCCGTCTCTTTAATGTATTCAATCATCCGCTTATTTTCATCCATATCTTCGCTTTCCTGTGTGTAATAAGCGATTTTCACCGTTTGCCCCATAATGAACTCACCCTCATCAAGGGGGATATGTTTTGCGAGGATATTTAATAAGGTTGATTTCCCGGTTCCGTTTTTCCCGATAATGCCAATCCGATCCCCCGGCTTCACAAGTAAATCAAAATGATATAAAATCGTTTTTGCTCCGTATCGCTTGGAAGCATCCTTCAGTTCAAATACCTGCTTGCCAAGCCGACTGCCATTTAACGAGATATCCATCTTTTCAGAAGATGACTTCCCACTCGAAACCTTTTCATCGAGCTCATCAAAACGTTGAATCCTCGCCTTTTGTTTTGTAGACCTGGCTTTTGCACCACGCCTAATCCATTCGAGCTCCCTGCGGAACAGATTCTTACTTTTTTCAAAGGTAGCCGCCTCATTTTCTTCACGAATCGCTTTTGCTTCTAAAAAGGCGGCATAGTTCCCTTTATAACTGTATAATTGACCACTATCGAGCTCAAACATCCGATTCGCAACCCGATCTAAAAAGTAGCGATCATGTGTGACAAGCAAGATCGAGCCATTGTATCTACTTAAATAATCCTCTAACCATTTTACCGAATCAAAATCGAGATGGTTCGTAGGTTCGTCTAAAATAAGTAAATCCGGCTCGGCAATTAATACTTGAGCTAATGCGACGCGCTTTTTCTGTCCGCCCGAAAGTTCACTAATTCTTTTTGTAAATTCCTCAATCCCTAATTTCATTAAAATCGACTTTGCATTGGTACTGGCATCCCAAGCATTTAGAGCATCCATTTGCTTTTGTAATTCAAAAAGGTCTTCTTGGACCTTCGTGTCATTTGGAGAAAGATTCAGTTCTAATAAAGTTTTTTCATAAGCACGCATTAGTTTTAGGATGGGAGCATCGCCATGGAAGACTTGTTCAAGGACCGTTTTGTCACCATCTAACTCCGGCTGTTGGTCTAAAAATGTAATGGAATAGTCTTTACTTGTGATGATTTTTCCTTCGTCAGGAGTATCCAGTCCTGCAATAATTTTTAATAATGATGATTTACCGGTCCCGTTGATCCCGATTAATCCCACATGCTCTTTTTCTTTAATCGTGAACGAGATATTGTTAAAGAGCTGTTTTTCCCCATACGTTTTTGAAATATTTTCTCCTGTGAGCATTTTCATTCTTGTCCATCCCATTCCTGGTAAAATTGTTCTAAAAAGGTTTCCATCATTTGTTGACGGCTTTCTGCCATTTCTCGGGCAGACTCTGTATTTAGTAAGTCTTTTAATTTAAGCAACTTTTCATAAAAATGGTGAATACTTGTTGATTTACCTTTTCGATACTCTTCTAAGCTCATTTCGTTTCGAACCTTAATGCCAGGGTTATAAATTGGTTGTCCTTTTTTACCGCCATATGCAAACGCCCTCGCAATCCCGATCGCTCCAATCGCATCTAATCGGTCTGCATCCTGGACGATTTTGGCTTCAATCGTTGAGAGCTCACTGTTTATACCGCCTTTATAGGAAATCGTTGCGATAATTTGTTTTATATGTTTTTTTTCATTATCTGTTAGCGGAATTGTTTGCAAAAAGGTTTCCAGTTTTTCTTCACCTTTTTCGATACTTTCATTCAACTTTTCATCAGGGATGTCATGGAGTAATGCAGCCATTTCAATAATGAACGCCTCTCCTATCTTTTCTTCCCTGCAAATATGTAAGGCATTCCGTCGAACGCGGTCGACATGGAACCAATCATGGCCTGTCGCATCTTCAGCTAATTCATTACGGACAAATTCTTCTGTTAGCACAATTATTGGATTCTTCATTGCTTGAAAGCACCTACCTTTATCCTTGCTATTTTAACATGAAAAACAAACAAAAAATAACCCCGAATGTTCGGGATTATTTTTTGTTTGCTTGGCGTCCGCTTTTTTTCTGACTTTGCGACTTGCTATTACCAATTTGAAACTCGCTTCCAAGTTCAATATCATTTCGTTTGTCTTGCTTTTCAATTTGTTCTCTTGTTTGGTTCGGATTTTGTCTCCCTTGCTTACTAATGGCACATCTCCCTCTCATTTAAGATTTAATGCAATTTTAGTATGCTCAGTTTGGGAGTAAGTTATTTCAACTCATTATGCCAGCTAATGCCAAGGGTATTTTCACCTGCATGCACGCCGATTACCGCGCCTAATGGACAACAGTTGATTTCTAGTTGAGGAAATTCCTTTCTTAATTCATCCTTCCAATTAGCTGCGTGACCCTCGTGCAAACCATATAAAATATATACCTCTTTAAAATGATGCTGCTCGTAGGATGACCTTAAGTAATCCAATATTTTTTCCTTTGCCTTTTTCTCACTTCTTGCTTTTTCTTTCACACTCAGCGCACCATCTTCAATCGAAATAATTGGTTTAACGTTAAGCATGCTGCCGAGAAAAAATTTCAAGCCTGACATTCTGCCGCTTCGGTGGAGCTGTTCTAAACTGCCAACAAGAACATAGGTCTCGTTGGTTTTCTTAATTCTTTCGAGTTGACTGATTACTGATTCAAGACTAGCGCCTGCTTCGAGCAGCCTTATTCCTTCTTTAAGTAAAGCCGTCATTGGATAGGTTAGGATATTGGAATCAAAGGTGGTTACCGGAATCTCAACAAGCATTGCAGCTTGCTCACTCGAGGATACCGTACCACTTAATTTTCCTGATAAAAGAACGGCGACGACTTGGTCGTAATCCTTAGACAGTTGTTCATATAATGCTTGAAAAGCTCCAATGGAAGGTTGTGATGTTTTAGGTGGATTTTTAAGATGCTTTAATCTCTCGAATAATTGAGCAGGGGTTAAGTCAATCCCATCAGAAAATTCCTCACCATCAAGTAAAATCGTTAGTGGAATGGTATATAAATCCGGATGATTTTTTAATTCTTCGTCCAAATAGGCTGTACTATCTGTGACCCAAGCCGTTTTGACCAACGTCATCTCCCCTTTTTTATAAAAAAATGAACAGATATGTAAATTAATCGTACATAAAAATTTGAATATTGTAAATATTTTAAAAGCCTAATTAAAACCAGCTTTGAATGATAAGCTGGTTTCGCTTCATATTGCTAAAATTTCCTGTTCAGTTGCTTAAGAGTTGTCATGATAAACTCAGTCATTTCAACCAAATCATCTACTTGATCTTCCCGAATCAATCGTTCAAAATCAACATTAATCACATGAGTCTTCTTTCGTACGATTTCAAGTGGTTGATACTGAACAATTTGAGTTATCTTTCTCGTGGTCCCCCATACGTTTAGTAGGATGTTTTCAACCGCTTGAAAGTCTATTTCCATGTCTTTATGTTCAATTAAAAATTGGAGCCTTAAATGACACCCTGCCTTCTGTTCTGATTGTAAGGCCGGTAAAAGCTCTGCTGCTAGGTTAACCAGGTTTGATGACATTTCAATTTTCGCTATTACACTGCTTTTAGGTAAACGGAAAGATACATTAAATTTCCGAGACATCTTAGCCATGTTGATTAGATCGTTTCGGTCCGTAATAACAATCTCGCCGATAATATCTAAATCATAAAGTGCACCTTCAATCACCACTTTCATGTTATCAAAGGCTGTCGGATCAAACATATCCCATCTACTCTCCTCTTAAGAAAAGCGCAAGCGCCCGCTCGGCCGCTTGCGCTAGACAGTTATCTAAGTTCAAATTTTATTACTTTCTTTTTTGATTTAGAAAAGCCCAACTGCATTCCCGTTTTCATCCACATCCATATTTAAGGCAGCAGGTTTTTTCGGCAGCCCTGGCATGGTCATAACATCTCCAGTTAACGCAACGATAAATCCAGCCCCAATCGAAGGTTTAAACTCCCTGACCGTCACGCTGAAATCCATTGGTCTACCTAACTTTACAGGATCATCAGACAAGGAATATTGAGATTTCGCCATACAAACAGCTAAATTAGACCAGCCGAATTTTTCAAAATCAATCAATTGTTTTTTAGCCTTTGAAGAAAATTCTACATCTTTTCCACCGTAAACCTTTTGGACAATTGTTCTAACTTTCTGTTCAATCGGATCAGATAGGTCGTATAAATGCTTAAAATTGTTTTCATTCTTGTCAATGACAGCCAAAACTGTTTCAGCTAGCTCGATGCCTCCTGCTCCGCCTTTTTCCCACACTTCGGTTAAGGCAACAGGAACATTCTCTCTTTCACACCATCCAAGTAATGTTTTTACTTCAAGTTCTGTATCAGTGATGAATTTGTTAACTGCAACAACTACTGGTAATCCAAAGCTATTGATTGTCTCGATGTGTTTTTTTAGATTTGCAAAACCAAGTGTTAGTGATGGAATATTCTCTTTAGCTAACTCACTTTTTGCTACTCCCCCATGCATTTTTAAGGCACGAATAGTCGCAACAATAACAACTGCTTCTGGTTGAATCCCCGCACTTCTTGATTTAATATGTAAAAACTTTTCTGCACCCAAATCTACTCCAAAACCAGCTTCAGTGATAACATAATCCGCTAACTGAGCCGCAGCTTTAGTTGCTATGACGCTATTACACCCATGGGCAATATTTGCAAACGGACCGCCGTGAATAAGAGCTGGCGTATGTTCAATCGTCTGGACAAGATTTGGTTTGACCGCATCTTTCAATAATAACGTTAATGCGCCACCCACACCTAAGTCACTGACCGTAACCGGCTCCTTATGATAATTATAGGCAACAACCATCCGTGATAATCGTAATTTTAAATCCTTTAGATCTGTTGCTAAACATAAAACCGCCATAATTTCCGATGCGACCGTAATGTCAAAGCCATCTTCCCTAGGAACACCTTGAAGGGGTCCACCAAGACCGATAATAACTTTTCTTAATGCACGATCATTTAAATCCAGGGACCGTTTCCAGACTATTCTCCGTTGATCTATGTTAAGTTCATTTCCTTGTTGAAGATGATTATCGATTAATGCTGCGAGGGCATTATTTGCAGTCGTAATCGCATGTAAATCTCCAGTAAAATGTAAGTTGATGTCTTCCATTGGCAGGACTTGCGAGTATCCACCGCCAGTCGCCCCACCCTTAATACCCATAGTTGGGCCTAGTGAAGGCTCTCTGATTGCGATCATTGTTTTTTTACCTATTCGATTAAAAGCATCTGCCAGTCCAACTGTCACAGTCGATTTACCTTCGCCAGCTGGTGTTGGATTAATGGAAGTGACAAGGATAATTTTTCCGCTATCCTTCGTTTTGAGTTTAGCAAGAGCTTCATTTGAGATTTTAGCTTTGTATTTACCAAAAAGTTCTAGATCATCCTCTTCCAAACCAATTTTTTCGGCGATTTCAACAATTGGCTTCATCTTTGATTCTTGTGCAATATCAATGTCTGATTTCACTTCTGTTTTCAATACCACCTTTATCCCCCGCATTCAGCATTTAGAATTGGACTTACGGTTTCATTGTATCAAATAAGCGCTTTCAATCCGATAATTAATTATGACAAATTAATTAATACTTTTCTGAATTTACAATAATGTTTATAATATAAATATCAAATATTTCAATTATTCATTGACTCCTTATCGTAGGTAGTTAAATAAATGGATGTAGTATTTAGAAATACTCCTAATTAACCTGAAAAAGGGGCTGATCACTTGCCAATTAACATTCCAAAACTCCTTCCAGCGAGGGAAATTCTCGAACACGAAAATATTTTCATTATGGATAATGAACGAGCTATTGCACAGGACATCAGACCATTAAATATCCTCATTCTGAATTTAATGCCTGAAAAAGAAAAAGCAGAAACACAGCTTTTAAGACTATTAGGAAACTCGCCTTTACAAGTAAATGTCAATTTTCTAAAAACCAACTCCTATGAATCCACCCATACGAGTAAACAGCATCTCGAACAGTTTTACACCACCTTTTCCCAAGTGAAAAACTTAAAATTTGATGGGATGATTATTACTGGTGCTCCTGTAGAGCTATTAGAATTTGATCAAGTTAAATATTGGTCGGAATTAACTGAGATTATGGACTGGGCCAATCAAAATGTCACTTCGACGTTACATATTTGCTGGGGTGCGCAGGCTGCTCTTAACTATCATTATCGGATTGATAAATTTGAGTTACAGCGAAAATGCTCAGGTATTTATCCTCACCGGATTTTCGAACCAAATGACACTTTGCTGCGTGGGTTTGACGACCAGTTTTATGCTCCCCATTCTCGCTATACTGATGTATCGATTGAAGCAATTAAAAAGAATCCAGAATTAAAATTATTAGCCGCCTCTGAAGATGCAGGTGCCTTATTAATTGCCTCTCGGGATAGAAAGCATGTCATGATTACCGGACATTTGGAATATGAATCAGATTCACTGGCCCAAGAGTATGAAAGAGACTTGAATAAAGGCCTTGAAATCCATATACCAGAGAACTATTTTCCAAACAATGATCCAACCCAGCCGCCAATAAATCGCTGGCGTTCTCATGGTCATTTATTCTTTTCAAACTGGCTTAATTATTATGTATACCAGGAAACCCCTTTTTTTTGGGGTTAACACAAAGCATCGGGTAAATTCCGATGCTTTTTTTATATGATTGTTTGTTTATTATTTGTAAAAATAGAAAGAATATAGAAAAAAGCAAGGTATTGCTTTTAATAATAATTTTAGAGGAGAATTTTCATGGAATCAATTGTGGCACTTCACCGTAATTTCTTTGGGGAAATTATCAATTTTGTCACTTCTGAGGGACGAATCATTTCTTATCGAAAGGCAATATTAGAGGCAGAAAATGGCCTAATTCAAGGGGTTCAGGCTATTGAGGAAGAGCATGGTAGAATGTCATTAATCCCAGAGAGCGACCAATCTTTTGATCAATACCCAGATTTGTATTAAAAGCACCTAGCAATTACTGCTAGGTGCTTCTTTATTAATCACTTTCATTCTGTTTTTGTATTTCATTTAATGCCTCTATACGCTTTTGGTCTTCTTCAAAAAACTGAACCAGGTCACCAATTCGATCAATTGAATCCCAGCTTAAATGGTGTTCAATCCCTTCGACATCGTTATATATATTTTCATTTTTTACACCGATGATTTTGAGGAACTGTTCAAGTAAATCATGTCTGAAGACCAGGCGTTTGCCAATCTTTTTCCCCTTGGCTGTTAACACAAGTCCTCTATATTTTTCGTAGACTAAATATTCATCTTTATCAAGTTTTTGCACCATTTTTGTTACTGAGGAGGGATGTACTGACAGAGCTTCGGCAATATCTGAGACACGAGCGTATCCTTTTTCTTCAATCAATATATATATTTGTTCAATATAATCTTCCATACTTGGTGTTGGCATCCCATACCCTCCAAAAAAATTACTCAACTAAAAGTTTACTATAGAAAAAAAATAGTGACAAGGCACTTTATCACTTATCCAAAATATCATTACTTTATTTTGCTGCCGTTTCTTCGAATAAAAATTTTACTTTTTTTTCAGTTGGGTCTAAAAACAGCCGAGCATTAAAGGTTTTTTCTTTATTTGTGAAACCTTCAATCAGCTCGGTTTTCCCTTCTGATAAAAGCAGTTTAATGTTCTTCTGGGTAATATTTTTACCTAATATCTTCTTTGAAATGGTGAAATCACAATGATTTTTTTGGTAATTTGAACAACCGTAAAAGCTGCCCTTATCTACGACTGAACCATCACATTTTTTACAAGGACCCAGCTTGGCATAAGACTGCTTCCTTCCCTTTTGCTTCCCAGGTGCAAAATTTTCGCGAATCTCCTCCGAGAAAGACCAGTTAGTAGCTTGACCAATACTTGACGAAATTAAGTGAATGACCATCTTTTTTGTTTGCTCCATAAATTGCTTTGGTGCAGCAGACCCCTCTGATATTTCCTTTAGTTTTTGCTCCCACTTTGCGGTCATTTCTGGTGAAGCTAAAATTTCTTTGCCAATAGCCTCAATCAGGATTTTGGCTTTTGCTGTAGCATAAACTAAATTCTTAGTAACCTCAATATATAGGCGGTCTTTTAACATAGTAATGATACCTGCTCTGGTTGCTTCCGTTCCAAGGCCCTCGGTCTTTGTCAGAATTTTTTCGAGTTCTTTATCATCTATATGCTTACCGGCCGTTTTCATTAACGTAATCAATTGACCTTCAGTATAGCGTTTTGGCGGCTGAGTTTTGCTTTCTTTGACTTCCACTTTATCCGTCCGACCTTGCTCACCTTCTGCTAACTTTGGTAGTGCGGGTTCATCTTCGGTATCTTTTGGATTCAGTACTTTACGCCAGCCTTCTTCAATTTGAACCTTCCCTTTCGAGATAAACGCTGCCCTTCCATCCACCAATGTTGTCACAGTAGTATATTCAGCAATGGCCTTATTGTAGTGTGCGGCGATCAAACTTGTAACAACTAAATCGTAGATTTTTTTCTCATCTGGAGTGAGCCGCTCAACATTAGGGATTTGTTCCGTCGGAATAATCGCATAGTGGTCTGTGACCTTCTTTTCATTCACATAACGTTTGTTTTCTGAAATCGAAGCTAATGGTAACGGGAAGAAGCTTTCGTAATCTTTAATATGACTTAATTTGTTTAAGACTTCCGGGAAAGTATTCGCTTCTTCATTTGTAACGTACCGTGAATCTGAACGAGGGTACGAGACATTTCCCTTTTGATAGAGCTTTTGCATAACATCGAGAGTTTTCTTCGGTGAGAATTTAAAGCGTTTATTTGCCTCGGCTTGGAGGGCGGAAAGATTATATAAGAGTGGAGGAAAGAACTCTTTCCTTTCTGATAGAACCTCGCTGACTTCGGCAGGTTTATCCTTGCAAAAAGCCGCAACTTTTTCGGCTAACTCTTTTGTATTCACTCGGGTTTCCCCATCGTTCTGCCATTTTCCAGTATATTTTTTTCCATTCATTAAGAAATGTGCGAGAACCTCCCAAAATGGTTCAGACTTAAAGTTCTCTATTTCTATTTCTCTTTTAACAATTAGTGCTAAGGTTGGTGTTTGTACTCTACCAACTGAAAAGACATCGGAAAATCCTTGTTTTTGTAAAAGTAAGCTATACAAACGTGAAGCATTCATACCAACCACCCAGTCAGCACAAGCCCTTGTGTAGGCTTCAAAAAATAAGCTCCGTGTTTCTTGCTCGTCCAACAGCTTTTTAAAACCCTCTCTAATGCTATTAGCTGTTAACGACGAGATCCACAGCCTTTTCATGGGTTTGTGACATTTTGTTAACCTCAGGATATTGCGGATAATCAGTTCACCTTCGCGCCCCGCATCACCCGCATGAATAATTTCAGTTACATTAGAATCAGACACTAACTTTTTTATGACTGCAAATTGTTTTGCCTTATCTTTCGTTACTTCGTATTCAAACTGTTCAGGGATAATTGGTAAATTATCTAACGACCATTTTTTCCAGCCTTGCTGATATTTTTCGGGCGAGACTAATTGGCATACATGACCAATTGCCCAAGTCACATAGGCTCCCTTAGGAAAAATATCATTTGGATAAATTTCGATAAAACCATTTTGTTTTTTATGTTTAAAGATTGATGCTAAGGTTGACCCTTGATCCGGCTTTTCGGCAATAATTAATTTCATTATGATTGCTCCCTTTTTACAAAGCATCCCGAAATCCATTTTACCCATTAAATCCATTGTTCGTAAAGAATAAATAATCACCACATCAACTAATTTCCTTTCCAATTTTATGATAGAGGATGATCGAGACTATTTAATCGACTGTTTCATTCTTCACTTTTCAGTAATTGTAGATTCATTCAATTTCTAAGTACAGTGGTAATAATGATAATAATTATTTTTAGAATTACTCTCAAAGTTCTTACTATTAAAATAGCAGACTACGTCACGAAATCTCCTTAGTATTTTGTCTTTTATTTGACAAATAGACTAAATAATAAAAAAGAGTGATCAAATGATCACCCAGATTGTCGAGAAAGAGTATTTTTCTCAACAATTTTTTATTCTCAGCATTTAATTATTCATTGTACCTGCTAATGGGCCTGTTGATTTCCGCTCTAGGCACTTCGCTTTCCGCGGGCGTGCCGGGGAGCCTCCTCGTCGCTATGCTCCTGCGGGGTCTCCCCTGCCCCGTACTCCCGCAGGAGTCTGCGTGCCTTCCGCGGAAATCAACAGAGCTATAAAATCAATGATGCACTGCTCTTAACACAACCAAACAATAAAAAATTAAGTGGTGAAATCTAT